>NZ_CP029481.1:3300000-3565000 GCF_003151255.1 Microvirga sp. 17 mud 1-3 | reverse complement strand
TGGCCGAAGACGATGAGGCAGCGGGTCAGGATATTCGCGCCCTCGACCGTGATGCCGACCGGAATGGCCCGGTAGAAATTGCCGAGATAGTTGAGCGGCCCGTCGATCACTGCCTTGCCGCCATGAATGTCCATGGCGTCGTTCAGGGCCGTGCGCATGCGCTCCGTGGCCTGGAGCTTCATGATGCCGGAGACCACGGCCGGGTGATGGCCCTGGTCGAGGCCCGCGCAGGTAAGCCGCCGCGCAGCGTCAAGTTGATAGGCCGTGCCCGCAATGGCCGCGAGCTTCTCCTGCACGCCCTCGAACTTGCCGATGGGAATGTGGAACTGCTCGCGCACCCGCGCATAGGCGCCGCACGTATGGGCCGCGAAGGCGGCGCCGGCTGCCGAGAGGGACGGCAGCGAGATCCCGCGCCCGGCCGCGAGCGCGCTCATGAGCATGCGCCAGCCCTGGCCGACGCGCTCGCGCCCGCCGATCACGTCGTCGAGGGGGATGAACACGTCCCGTCCCTCGTTCGGGCCGTTCTGGAACATCTGGAAGCAGGGAATGTGCCGCCGGCCGATCTCGACGCCCGGCGTGTTCGTGCGCACCAGCGCGACCGTAATGCCGATCTCCTCCTCCTGTCCGAGGAGGCGCTCGGGATCGCGCAGCTTGAATGCAAGGCCGAGCACGGTCGCGACGGGGCCAAGCGTGATGTAGCGCTTGTGCCAGTTGAGGCGGATGCCCAAAACCTCGCGGCCCTCGTGCTCGCCGCGGCAGACGATGCCCGTATCGGTCATCGAGGCGGCGTCCGATCCGGCTTCCGGGCTGGTGAGGCCGAAGCAGGGGATCTCCCGCCCGTCGGCGAGGCGGGGAAGCCAGTAATCCTGCTGCTCCTTTGTGCCGAAGCGGAGGAGCAGCTCGCCCGGGCCGAGGGAGTTGGGCACCATGGTCGCGACTGCGGCCGCGACCGAGCGGGTCGAGATGGTCCGCACCACCTCCGAATGGGCATAGGCCGAGAAGCCGAGGCCGCCGTGCTCCTTGGGAATGATCATGCCGAAGAAGCGGTGCCGTTTCAGGAAGTCCCAGGCCTCCTCCGGCAGGTCCCGGTCGGTCCAGGTGATGCGCCAGTCGTCCAGCATCCCGCACAGAGTCTGGACCGGACCGGCCAGAAAGGCTTCCTCATCCGCTGACAGGCTGGCGGGCGGCACGGCCAGGAGCTTGTCCCAGTCCGGGTTGCCGGTGAACAGGTCGCCGTCCCACCACACGTCGCCGGCCTCGATCGCCTCGCGCTCGGTGGCCGAGAGGCCGGGCATGGCCTTCCTGGCGAGGCGGAAGGCGGGGCGTGAAAGCCATTTCAGGCGAAAGCTCTGGTCGGTCATGGGTCTGCTCAATGGGCGAAACGGCATCCAGCCGGAGCTGGACCGTTTCCGTTCCCCTCCTTTGTAGGGGAAGATCGGCATTCGCCCAGGGGCCGGGGCCATGGGGCGCATCCCGCCCGCTGCGGGATCGAAAGGCGGGACGCGGGTGTTGTCCAGGCAGAGGAGGGAGCGACGTTCGCGTGCCCATGGAGATCGCATCGGCCTTCCGCGTAACCCCGGCCGAGGGCGAGAGGCCGGGCGCCTTCGCGGTTTTCCCGTATGACCGTGACTTGGTGCGCCGCTTCCGGGACGCGTTTCCGCGCGCCCGCTGGAGATCCGAGGAGCAATGCTGGTTCGTGCCCGGGACCACGGCGCTGCGCCGTCTGGATACCTGGATTTCGCGGGAGCTCCAGACCCTGGACCGCCATGCGGACGACCGGGGGCGGGATGCCTTCGCGTTCGAGCCCCTGGAGAGCCCCTATCTCACGGTGGGGGACGATCTGGTCGTGCGCACGCCCTATTCCCGCACGGTCGTCGAGGCTATGCGGCGGATCCCCTGGGCCCGCTGGGATCCCGCAGGGAAGGCCTGGCGCGTGCCGTTCCGGTCCTATGAGGATCTGCTCACCCTGTGGCCGGAGATCGAGGAGGCGGCCCGCCGCAACGAGCCGGAGGCCCGGCGGGCACGGCGCCTGAGCCCGCAGGCGCAGGAGGCGATCCGCATCGTGCAGGCCGAGCGCCGACGGCAGCGCTACCCTGTGCCCGGCGACGACCTGCCGCCTCTGGAGCAGCCCGTGGCGACCCGGTCCTGGGGCATCGTGGTGTTCGAGGAGATCGCGGCCGAGCCTCTGTCGGATCCAGGTCTCAGAGATCTCTATCCGCATCTGGAGGAACACCTGGGACGGTATGCCTGGGCGCATTGGCGCCGGCCCGTCCTGCAGGAACTCTATCGTGCCCGGCCCGCGCGGGAGCCGGACGAGCCCGGTCTCAGGGCAAGCCGGGGCTGGTGGCTCCCGGACCGGGAGGAGCTGCGCGAAGCCGCCCGCCGCCTGCGCCAGGCCGAGCGGGCTGCCCGGGCTCGGGTCGGGCCGGATTAGGGGCGGGAGTGGGGGATTGTTTCGTGCCTGCCCCATGGGTCTCAAGAGTTCTCGGAGGGCAACACGGCTCTCCCTTCACGGATCTCAGGCGTCCATCGGATGCGCCGCGTTGCTCTCCCCCCTTGTGGGGGAGAGTTGGAGAGGGGGCTGGACTTTCAGACCGTAGCGCTCACACCCCCACCCTGGCCCTCCCCAAGGGGGAGGGGAGGTGTCGCGCTTCCTCCGTCATTCCGGGGCGCCGAAGGCGAGCCCGGAACCCATAACCGCTGACGGTGCGGAATAAGGAGCTGTAAGAACCACCTCGCCTTTCTTGGAAAGCTCAATGGTTATGGGTTCCGGGCCCAACGCTTCGCACTGCCCCGGAATGACGGGGAAGCGGTTTGCAATGACGATGGCGCCTTGAAGGCATGCCGCTTCACCCTCCGGGCTGTTCGGCCCGGAGGGTGAAGCAGGATCGAGGGGGACGCTCTGGATCGCTCCGGCTCGGATGGGGGGATGGGGAAATGCGGTGAGCCGAAGCCTCAGCGCGCACGGTTTGTTTCGGCGGACCGGCGGCGGAAGGGTCACGTACTGCCCGGTCGCGGCGTCGCGTGTCGAGAACGCGAGCGGCGCCGGGGCCCCCTGGGCGCCACCTTGCGTCGGGTGGGACCGCAGGACCGTTCCGGCCCCCGCATTCGGCGACGCCTCGCGAGCGCGTCCCTCGGCGGGACCGGATGCGCAAGGATATAGCTTAGCTAGCTCGGCCTGTCAAGAACGAAAGCGGAACAGACAGAGCAAGCACGCCGGCATTCCCTCCCCCTTGTGGGGAGGGTCAGGGTGGGGGTGTGAGCGCCAGCCTGGATTCGGCTCAGCGCCGACACCCCCACCTCCAGCTCCTCCCCACAAGGGGGAGGAGAGCAGGGCAGCGCTTCCTACGCCTATCCGAGATTGCGGAAGGAGAGCGGAGTAGCGCTTCCTTCACCTCTCCTGGAGGGAGAGGTCGGTGCGCAGCACCGGGTGAGGGTTGCGGCTTCTCCGGAGAGGTCGCGCCCTCACCCCGACCCTCTCCCGACGCAATGCGAATGATTCCGGGTTGCGCATACAAAAACGGATCCCGGAAACATCCGGGATCCGGGAGAGGGGCGCGACCTAGAACGGAATGTCGTCGTCGAGGTCGTTGAAGCGCGAGCCGCCGCCGCTCGGTGCGGCCGCCGGACGGCGCTCCATCGGCGAGGAGCGGCCGAACTCGCCGCCGCGGCTGACCTGGCCTTGCTCCTCCTCGCCATATTCCGACGAGCCGCCGCCGCGGCTGTCCAGGATCGTCAGCTCGCCGCGGAAGCGCTGCAGCACCACCTCGGTGGTGTATTTCTCGGCCCCGCTCTGGTCCTGCCATTTGCGGGTCTGCAGCTGCCCCTCGATATAGACTTTCGAGCCCTTCTTCAGGTACTGCTCGGCCACCCGGGCCAGGTTCTCGTTGAAGATTACCACCGAGTGCCACTCGGTCTTTTCCTTGCGCTCGCCCGAGGCCTTGTCCTTCCAGGTCTCCGAGGTGGCGATCCGCAGGTTTACCACCGGCTCGCCCGAATTCAGCCGGCGCACCTCAGGGTCACGCCCCAGGTTCCCCACCAATATCACCTTGTTCACACTGCCCGCCATGGGACATCTCCACTTCATCTCTCCTGACGTCTGTCAGGTCGGTTTCGCTCTCCTGCCCCGAACGAGGACATCGGTTCCGTTCTATATTTGTTCTTGGAAAATGGCAAGGGCAGTGTCGGCCGGCGGGCGACCGGGCGAGCGTTGAGAAGCTTCACTGTGGAAGGAGTGGGGAACAGGACGAGGGCTGTAGGGTGGAGACCGGAAAGGAAGGCGCGATGCGGGCCAAAACGCGAGGCCGCAGGCGCCGGGCAGGGGATCCAACCATGGAGGCCGTCTCGACGCTGATCCGATGCTCGTCCTTGATCTGCGGATCGTTCAAAACGCTCCGAAGGGTTGCACCTGCGGGAAGTCGGGTCCGCTTCCCGGCACGATGCGAGGGACAATGCGCATAAAAAATCCGCCGCGGGATCGCGGCGGAGAAAAAGGTCTGGCGAAGGATTACTCAGCCGCCTGGAGATAGACGACGTTCGACTGCGCGCCCTCGATCTCGCGCAGGGTCCTGGCCATGTAGTTCAGCCGCTCGATGAGCTTGCCGAGATCGGCTCTAGACCCTTCGCCGAGATCGTAGGCATGACGGCCGCGATAGAGCCGGTTGACCTGGCTTTCCATTTCGACGGCGTTTTCGCGGATCCGGTGGATGAGGTTATCGGCGATGACGTCGGCATTGCTGTCGACGACGCAGAATCCCACATCGCTTGCACGTTCCTTGGACATCGGTGACACCTCTTCTTGTCGTTCTTCTTCGGTTTCAGGCAACGGCCCGATGCTCCTGCGCGGCCATGAGGCCGAGCCGGCGGGCCAGGGTTCTCTTCGTCACGGGGCCGATCCACGGCAGGTTCGCCAGGAACGAGAGCTTGTCGTTGCTCGCCAGGTAATCAGCGAAGAGGCGGTCGCGCTCGCGCCAGACGCGGTCGATCGCATCCGCCTTGCCGGGGTGGCGAAAACCCAGCCGGGCCGTGGCGCCCATGGCGAGCGCGCGCATGCACTGCTCATGGGCTCGCCGCCCGACGGAGGGCGTGACGCTCGCCTGGCAGATCGCGAAGATCACGTGCCCGGCGAAGTCCTCAGCGGTCTCCGGCGGAGCCGTCATGTCGTGCGTTCCACCAGCCCGGCGAAACGACCTCTCGGCCGACCGGGCAGGGGGCGAGCTTGGCCATAAGTTCACTTTATGTTCCATGCGGCTTGGATCATCCGAACGAGCTTCGTACCAGTCCTGCGGATCCGCTTCGGGGCCCGCACGAGATCGAAGCGGGAGGAACGAAGGCGCGTCCGGGACGGGGAGGCGCGGAGGCCATCGGGGTCGCGGAAGCGAGGATTCGCGGAGGGCCTGGAAGCCTCGCAATTCTCTGAATTGTCTGCGTATTTGCGTCCTACATAGATGGGATTCCGGGGCGTCCGTTGCAAGGTCATGAGGGGGGACGGGACCGATTTTTCGGCCTCGGCCGCCTGCGGCCAGGAGGCGATATCCCGCCGGGCAATGGTGAAGCTTCGGGCGAGGTCGATGTCCGAATCGATCCGGTGAAAAGCCACCGCGCAGGCGAAAGCCTCCGAGAAGGGCGTCATGGCGCACCAGCTCTTCTCGGCCATGTGCAGCGGCCAGGCCCAGAGCCCGTCGCCGCGCCTGGAGCCCAGGCTCTCCCGGCCGATGAAATAGCCCGTTCCCTTGTGCTCGAGGCCGCTTGCGGTCACGAGCCAGTCTTCGTTCTCGAAGATCGCCTCGTTCCCGACGATCGATTGTTCGTCCGCTACGGCCGTCATTCCGACATCCTCCCGGTATTCATCCGACGCCATAAAGGCGCCATCACCGACGCGCATGAGTTGAAACAGGAACAAAATGAGAACATACGCCTGCGAGATTCGGTGTCAAGCAAATGCGCTCGCGCGGGCTGTAATCTCGGAGTAACGGATATTATGTGGGAAACAGTGGCGTAGGATTAAAGGGATCGTGCTGGCGGCCTGCGAGATGACGACAAAAGTTCTCGCGGCTCTTTACTGCTCAGCTTGATGGATGAATCGCCGCACCGTGGAATGGAGACGCCCGACGATGACGAGCCTGAAACGCCCGGAGAACGACAGTCTCGGGCGGCTGGAGAAGATGCGCGCCACCTTCGAGCGCCTGCGTGCCGAACGGATCCGCGCTGAAGGCGAGGTCGACAGGCTGGCGCGTGAGCTCGACCAGGCCCGCACCAGGGCACGCGAGGAATTCGGCACCGACGACGAAGCAGAGCTGCGGCGACTGATCGACGCGGCCCTGTCCGAGAATGCGAAACGTGTCGAGGAATTCGATTCCGTCCTGCGCGAGGTCGAGACCCGTCTGCGGCAATTGGGGAGCGAACCGTGACGGATGCCGGGATGGTCGGCCAGAGAGTCGCCCGC
This sequence comes from Microvirga sp. 17 mud 1-3, assembly GCF_003151255.1. Lineage (NCBI taxonomy): Bacteria > Pseudomonadati > Pseudomonadota > Alphaproteobacteria > Hyphomicrobiales > Methylobacteriaceae > Microvirga > Microvirga sp. 17 mud 1-3. The sequence goes on along the minus strand of NZ_CP029481.1, from coordinate 3,558,555 downwards.
GCGGCGGCGGCGCTGGCGCGGCTCGACGGGCGGCGCGACGCCTTGAAGACACGCAGCGACGAGCTGACGCGAGAGATCGAACTTGCCAAGGGCCGCCTTGCCGTAAAGGACGAGGTGGAGGCCTTCATCGAGGCCGTTCATGGCAGCGCCAGCCGGCGCAACCTGGAAGCGTTCGAGACGCTCCTCTCGGCCCTGGTGCAGGAGGTCCTGCCGGGCGAGAAGCCGGTTGCTCTCGACCTGTCGACCGAGCGTGGCCTTGCGGCGCTCGACATCTGCGTGCGGCGTCCCGACGGCAATCTCGAGGATGTGCTGGAAGACAATGGCGGCGCGCTCACCAATGTGGTCGGCATGGCTTTGCGGCTTATCGCGGTCGTGAAGGCCGATGTCGCGCGTTTCCTCGCTCTCGACGAGGCCGATTGCTGGATCGCGCCCGAGCGGGTCGCGTCGTTCTACCGTGTTCTCGAGGACGGCGCCCGGCGGCTCGGCGTGCAGTGCTTCGCGGTTTCGCATCACGACCTGTCGGAATTCTCCGACCGCTTCCACATCGCGCGCATTTCCGGCGAGCCCATGTCCGGCGTCACGGTCGAGACCACGGATTGCGATGCGCTCTGGGACGACGATGCGGCGCCGGGGCTGCGCTTCATCCGCCTCGTCAATGTCCAGGCCTATGCGGACGCGACGCTTCCCTTGAGCCCGGGCGTCAATGCGCTGATCGGGCCGAACAATCGCGGCAAGTCCACCTTCATCCGTGCCCTGCGCGCGGTGTTCTACGGCGAGGCGCGCGACAGTCTCGTGCGCGCCGGCGCGAAGGCCGCGATTGTCGAGATCGGCGTCGCCGGACGGCGGATCTTGCGCTTCACGCGCCAGCCGCGCCGCACGCCCGTCAATGTCTGGTCGCTGCACGAAGCGGACGGCAGCGTCGTGGAGCGGCAGGGCATGCGCTACGAGTCCGGCGGGCGCGCGGTGCCGGACTGGGTGGCGGAGCTGTTCCAGATCCGGAAGGTTGAGGATCTCGACGTCCACATCGCGCACCAGAAGTTTCCGGTCTTCCTGTTGGGTGAGCCCGCCTCGCGCCGCTCGGCCGTTCTCTCCATCGGGCAGGAGGCCGGCTACATTCGCGACATGCTGGCGATCCACCGCGAGCGCTGCACCCGCGACAATGCGCTGGTGCGCAACGGTGAGCGGGAGCTCGCGGCCCTGCAGGAGGAACTCGAATCTCTTACGGTCCTCGACGGCCTGAAGGCCGCTCTCGCGGACGCGCAGAAGCGCGCCGTCGCGATCGGGGACGCGGAACGGCGCCTCGATTCCCTTGGGCGTGTGCACACCCTGCTGCAGGATCTCGCCCGCAATCTGTCACGGGCCCGGGCCCGGACGCAGGCCACGGCGGCGCTGCCCGATCCGGCAAGCGTCGCGGCCCTTGGCCTTCAGCTGCAGCGGCACGGGGAGCGGCAGCGCATTGCCCGCGCGGTTCTTGAAACCACGGAGCGCCTGCGCCGTGCCGAGGCGCGCCTGTCCTGCCTGCAGGCTTTGCCGGGCGCATTGCCGGGCCTTGAAAATCCCGCGCCGGCGCAAGACATCCTGACCCACATCGCCGATCTGGCGCGCGGCGGCGCCGATGCGCGCGAGCGCCTGACCCGGATCGATGCCGAAGCTGAAGTCCTTCGAGCCGAGATGGCGCAGCTCGTCGAGGAAAGCGGCGGCCTCTGCCCGACCTGCGGCGGCCCCGTGAGCGCCGAGACTCTTCTGGACCACCAGGCCCATTCCGCCATGGAGCGCATGACCGCATGATCCTCTCCGGTGACCGCCTCGAACCCCGCGCCTGCAACGGCCTTCTGGTGATCGGTGATCCCCATGTGGGCTCCCGCCGTCCGGGCCGGCGCAAGGACGAACTCTGGCCGCAGCCTGTCCTGGCGAAGCTCGAACATTGCGTCGGCATCGCCAATGCGCAGGACCTCGCGGTGGTCATCCTGGGCGACCTGTTCGACCGCCCGGTCGAGACCGACGTGGCGTTGAAGAACCAGCTCGTCCGCATCCTGAAGGGCTTCAAACATCGTCCCGTCGTGAATGTGGGCAACCACGACATCCGGCACATGACCCTGACGGACGGAGACAGCCTCGCGCTCCTCGGCCTGTGCGACGTGGTCGATGTGGTTGCGGCGTCAGCGCCGGTCGCTGCCTACCGCATCGGCGAGCGCCGCATCGGCATCGGCATGACGCCCTACGGACAGGACATTCCCACCGACATCCGCGGCTCCTTCACGGATGTGGACTGGCAGGCCTGGTTCAGCCACCACGACATCGCCTTCGAGGGCGGCTATCCGGGCGCGGTTCCGCCCTTCGCCGTGGAGGGATGCGATCTTCTGGTCAACGGCCACATCCACAAGACGCAGAAGAGCGTGACGGCCGGCCGGACCCGCTGGATGAATCCCGGCAATATCACGCGCCAATCCGTCGACCTGGTGGACCATGTGCCGCGCGCCTGGATCCTCGGCGCCGACGGGAGTTTGAGCCCGCAGCCGCTGCCCTTCCAGGCCGATGTGTTCGATCTCACGGGGCGCATGGTCGAGGCCGCCGACGAGGCGGCGGTGGCGCAGGCGGTCGAGAGCGCCTTCGTGACCCTGCTCCAGGCCGAGACCGCGACCGAGCTGAAGCGGAGCGGCGACGGCGCCATCCTGCGCGACGAGATCGAGACGCGGTTCTCCGCCGGCGAGGCATCGGATGCGGTGCGCGCCATCGTGCGCTCGCTTCTCGACGAAGCGGTGGAGCGGCACGCCCGCACTTGACCGAGTGTTAAAAAGCGAAGGGGTCCGAGTAAGGCAGGCGGCGCCGTCGCACCGGTGTCTCGGGCAGGATCGGACGGTTGATGTCGACCGCGACCAGCCCCTCGCAGGCAAGTGCCAGGACGGCCGCGACGCCGTCGGCTGCGTTCATGGCCGCGCTTGCGCAATCCACCAGCCGCATGGTCCCGCATTCGTCGAGCTGGTGGAGTATGCGCACCCGGTCGCCTGCCGTCACGAGGGTGCGCTTGCAGGCCGTGACGAGGCGCACGGTGGTGAAGCGCGGCTCCGCGCGGATGCTCGCGGCCGTCTCGAACGCGAAGGGACGCCCGTCTTCGGCCATGAAGCCGTGAAGCGCTGCGGCGCGTAAGGGATGCCGCAGAAGATCCTCTTCCGTCACCACGTCGACGAGGAAGGATGCACCGTCGCGGACGATCTCGAAATCCGCCATGTGCGCGATGGTCTCGTCCCCCAGCGTGAAAGTGGCCGCGGAGGCAGGTGCCCGCAGGGCCTCGATTTCCGGATCGAGCTCGCAGATGGCGAGGAAATCCGCGATCAGGGCAGGGCGGGCGGCAGGCGGGGCCGAGGCTCTGCCGCGGGCGCGCTTCGTTCCGGCGCGGGCGATGCGGCGCGAGGGAAGATGGTCGGGAAGGGCTTGCGCGGTCATCCGGTCCTCCGGAACGGCGGCTTCCGGGCCGGGAGCCGGGTTTTCGAGCTGGATTTCATGCGAACAAATATAGAACGAAGGCCGGGGCGTCAATTCCAGCAGGCCTCTTTCGCGGTTGTCGGACCCAACGCGGCGAGGTGCCGTCTTTCGTGATCTTTCCTATGACCTTGAGGCAAAACGACGCTGAGGCGCATAATGCTGGAAAATAAGGGGTTTTAACCTTGGCAATACTGCCTTGAAACTGGATCGGGGAGGTCCGATCTGATATAGAACAAACAAAGAACAAGCGTGTCGTGGCGGTCCCTTTCGAAGGCTTTGGAGCCGGTGCGCGCACCTTGCGAGACGAGGAACGAGCATGAATACGACCGACAAGAAGATTGCCGAGGTTTTGGCCAAGTTCGGCGAGCCGATGGCGGGCAATGTCTGGCGGGTCCAGGGCACGGCCGTGATTTACCACAAGGCGCTGGAGCGCATCGCCGCCCAGGCCGCGATCCAGTTCGAACCGCCGACCATCGTCCGCGCTGAACGGGACGAGGCCGTCATCCTGGTGACGGGCCGCATGGGCGAGCGGCTGGAATGGTCCATTGGCGAGGCTCTCGTGGGCACGAATTACCGGGTCTCGGGCAAGCAGGCAGCCTATGTCTATGCCATGGCCGAGAAGCGGGCGAAGGACCGTGTGATCCTGAAGCTCATCGAGCTTCACGGGCTCGTCTATTCCGAGGAGGAGGCGGACGAGTTCAAGAACAGCCGCCCGGCCCATGGGGAGCCGCTTCCCGCGGCCGACAAGAACGCGGTCGAGATCGTCGGGTCCGATGCGGATGTCGAGGCCGGTCTCAAAGAGAAGATCGGCAAGGCGAAGAGCATCAATGCCGTGACGGACCTGATGCTGCATGCGGATACGCAGCGCATCCTGAACGACCTGCCGGAGGGCGTGCGCGACGAGATCCGCGATTTCGCCAAGGCCCGCTTGGTGGAGCTCGGCTGGCCCACCAAGAAGGCCGCATGATCCGGTGCAATCCAAGCCGAAAGGGGACGCTCGACAGCGTCCCCTTTTTTGTGGCCGCAAGTCCGCCTATGATAGAAGCATGAGCATCGGATCGGACATCTCGAAAGCGGAACGGCAGGAGCGGCTGATCGGCCGCGGCCTCATCGTGGCGGCGACCCTCTGCCTCGTCGGCGCCGGCGGCCTGCTCTGGTGGCGTCAGGGCGCGGCCGTGTTCAGCGACGTGGTCTCGTCGGCGCTCGCCTGGTGCTTCTGAAGCCAGCCGCTTCGCGACGTACGCGCCAGGCCGTGGCTGGTCTTGTTCCAGCGGAATGGCTCCCGCGTCACCTCCCATAATCCCCGCCAGGCCGCCGCGCTCACGAGCAGATAATAGAACGGCAGAAGCGGCACCCAGGGTCCGAGCCGCCACAGGCGCCGCCGCCGCAGGGCTGCCATGGCCGGCAGCAGGATGGCCGCGAGCCCGGTCACGAACAGCACGCCGCTCGCGAGATCCAACAGGGACGTACGCTGGGAAACGCTCGCGAGCCGTGCCGCCACGAAAAGCCCTGTGAGAAGAGGAAAGCCCAGGGCGCTCAGAACCGTTCCCCAGGTCAGCGCAAGGGCGCTCAGAAAACCCCAGGGCCCGAGCTGCGCGGCTGTTCTGAGCGGGTGGCGGAAATGGCAGATCCCGGTCTGCATGAAGCCTTTCATCCAGCGGGTCCGCTGGTTCATCCAGGCCCTGAGCGTCCCGGGCGCCTCCTCGAAGGTCGAGGAGGGCAAGTCCAGCACCCGATAGCCCAGCCGCGCCAGGCGGATGCCGAGATCCGCGTCTTCCGTCACGTTCCAGGCGTCCCAGCCATGGGCGCGGCGGAGCAGGGTGGTGCGGAAATGGTTGGAGGTGCCGCCGAGTGCCACCGGGCTGCCGATCTCTGCGAGCCCCGGATTGAACACGTCGAAAAGCACCGCGTACTCGATGGTGAAGAGGCGCGTCAGCCAGGTATCGTCCGTGTTGTCGATGGTCAGACGGGCCTGGAGGCAGGCCGTATCCGGCCGGGCCGACGCAAAGGCCGAGACGGCCTGGCGCAGCTGGCCCGGATCCGGCACGTCCTCGGCGTCGTAGACCACCGTGTAGAGCCCGCGGGCCAGGGGCAGGGCGATGTTGAGCGCCCGCGGCTTGGTACGCGGCTGCCCCGGCGGCGCGACGATCACTTCCACGAAGCCCGGCATGGGCACTTTCGCGAGGGCCGCGGGCGTCTCCGGGTCATCTGCCTCCAGGACGAATTTGATGTCGAGCTTGGCGGCCGGATAGTCGAGCCGGGAGAGGGCCGCCACGAGCCGGGTCGCGATCCGTTGCTCCCGGTAGAGCGGCGCGATGATCGTGTAGACCGGCAGGGCGGCATCCTCCAGGCGCGCTTCCGGCCTTGCCGGAGAGACGGGAATGCGCAGCAGCACCGCCGCGAGACGTAAGGTCACGGCCGTGAAGAAGATCGGGCTCAAACTCGCCGCCAGGAATGCCAGGGTCGCGCTGGGCGCCGAGATCCCGCCATAGGCGAGAAGGCCCGAAAGGGCGCTTAAGGTCGCCACCTGGCGCGCGTCGAGCCCGTCCCGGATCGAGAGATCAGGCGCCGCCTCGCACAGGGCGTTCGCGCCCTCATGGGCGATGGCGCGGGAAGAGGCCCGCATGGCGGCGCGGCGCAGCGCGGAAGGCGTCGTGACGACGAGCTTCCCGGCGGCCCGGTTCCGATGCCCGAGGAGCCAGGCGAGGGACGGGCCCGATGGGGCCGCCGCGAAGCCCTGCATCCCGTAAAGCGGCGCGAGGCCGGCGAGGAGGCTCTCCGGATAGCGGGCATGTCTCGACAGGCGCGGCGAGAGCGTGAAGGGGAGCCCGAGTTCCATGGCCAGGGCCCGGTAGAATGTGGTTTCTCCGACGAGGCCGTTCCGAAGGAGGAAGACGTCGGCCGCAACGCCGGAGGCTGCGGCACGGAGGGATGCTTCTCGCAGGAGGGTGGGCGCGATGCCGTGTGCGGCCAGAAAGGCGATTTCGGCCGGCAGGGCGGCGTCTGCGAGAGTTGACTGTCGGCGGACCTCCGCTAGACCCTCCTGCCAGGAGACGGGCGGCCGGGACGACGGTGGCGGGGCTGCTTGCAAGAGGACGGTGCGTGCCAAAAAGATATAATGTTGCTTCGACCATCGCCCGCTTCGTCCGCAAGATCAAGCGCCCGGCTCTGGGAGCGGTTCTGCCGGCGCTCGGCCTGGCCCTCTGCCTGACCCTTGGGCTGTCTCCGGCGCCGGCAGTGGCAGACGACGTCGCGATCCCCAATTTCTGGGACCCGAAGGCGCAGCTCGAGCGGCCGGACCTGACGGGCCTGCGCCCGATCCGCTTTCTCGTGGACGACGATTTCCCGCCCCTGCACTTCAGCGGTCTCGACGGCAATCCCACGGGCTTTTCGGTGGAGCTCGCGCGGGCCATCTGCGAGCGGCTGGCCATCGCCTGCACGGTCCAGGTCCGCCGCTTCGACACCCTGCTCGATGCCCTTGCGGACAGGCAGGGCGACGTGGTGGCGGCCGCCATCCCGGTCACGGCATCCTTGCGGCAGCGCTTCTCCGTGACGGGCCCGTATTTCAAGATCCCGGCCCGCTTCGCGACGAGGAAAGACCGCAACCTGCCGCCGCCCACCGCCAAGGTGCTGGCGGGTAAGATTGTCGGAATCGTGGGGGGCACCGCGCACGAGGCCTATGCCAAGGCCTTCATGCCGGGGGCCGTCCTCAAGCCGTTCGGGGATCTGGCGGAGGCGCAGGGCGCCCTCAAGGACGGGAAGATCGACTACCTCTTCGCCGACGGCCTGGGCCTCGCCCTATGGATCGGCGGCGAGGCTTCGGAGGGGTGCTGCGACTTCGCCGGCGGCCCCTATCTGGAGAGCCGGTTCTTCGGTGAGGGGATCGCCTTCATCGTCCGCCAGGACGAGGAGAACCTGCGCCGGGCCTTCGATTACGCGCTCCAGCAGCTCTGGAAGGACGGCAAATATGCGGAGCTTTACCTGCGCTTCTTCCCCGTCGGTCTCTATTGAGCCGCGTTAAGCCGCATTGACCCCGGACGGCCGGGTGCCTAGAGGACTGATCGGGCAAGCGATTGCCGGGCCTTAGGCCCGGTCGATCCTGCTTTCCTTCCGCCCGGGCGGGTTTCGGTTCCATCGTGACGAAAACCGCTCTAGGTTACTGCGTTTCCCATCAGCTTCTGGTCACATGTCCCAACCGCTTTCACTCGACTCCGCTCTGATCGATGCCGCTCAAACCGCGACCGCCTGGCCCTTCGAGGAGGCCCGCAAGCTCGTGGAACGGCTCAAACGGACCGGCAAGAAGGAAGTGCTGTTCGAGACCGGCTACGGCCCCTCGGGCCTGCCGCATATCGGGACCTTCGGCGAGGTCGCCCGCACCAGCATGGTGCGCCACGCCTTCCGCGTGCTGACCGGCGATACCATCCCGACGCGGCTCTTCGCCTTCTCGGACGACATGGACGGCCTGCGCAAGGTGCCGGACAACATCCCGAACAAGGAGCTGGTCGGCGCCTCCCTCGGCAAGCCCCTGACGCAGGTGCCGGATCCTTTCGGCACCCATGAGAGCTTTGCGCACCACAACAATGCGCGCCTGCGTGAATTCCTCGATGCCTTCGGGTTCGACTACGAGTTCCTGTCGGCGACGGAGTGCTACAAGGCGGGCCGGTTCGACAAGGCCCTGCTCACGGTGCTGGAGCGCTACGACGCCGTGATGGCCATCATGCTGCCCTCGCTCCGCGAGGAGCGGCAGCAATCCTACTCGCCCTTCCTGCCCATCCACCCGAAGACCGGGATCGTGATGCAGGTGCCCATCGACGAGCGCAAGCTCGATGCGGGCACCATCGTCTGGCGCGATCCGGAGACGGGCGAGCGCTTCGAGACGCCAGTGACGGGGGGCCATGCCAAGCTGCAATGGAAGCCCGACTGGGCCATGCGCTGGGTTGCGCTCGGCGTCGATTACGAGATGGCCGGCAAGGACCTGATCGACAGCGTGAAGCTCTCGGGCGAGATCGCCAAGGCCCTCGGCGGCCTGCCGCCGGAAGGGTTCAACTACGAGCTCTTCCTGGACGAGAAGGGGCAGAAGATCTCCAAGTCCAAGGGCAATGGGCTGACCATCGACGAGTGGCTCACCTATGGTACGCCGGACAGCCTGGGCCTGTTCATGTTCAACAAGCCGCGCGAGGCCAAGAAGCTCTATTTCGACGTCATCCCCCGGCAGGTGGACGATTATCTGACCTTCCTGGAGAAGTACCCGGCGCAGGACGCCAAGGCGCGCCTGATGAATCCGGTCTGGCATCTCCACGCGGGTCATCCGCCCGCGCCGGAGCTCGTCTCCTCGGGCGGCGGCAACCAGCCCGGCACCACGATCTCCTTCTCGATGCTGCTCAACCTGGTGGCGGTGGCGAACTCGGAGGATCCGGGCGTGATCTGGGGCTTCATCCGCCGCTACGCGCCGACGGTCTCGCCCGAGACCCATCCCCGTCTCGACGGCCTCGTGAAGCGCGCCGCGCGCTATTTCGAGGATTTCGTGAAGCCGCAGAAGGCCTATCGCCTGGCGGACGAGGTCGAGGCCGCATCCTTGAGCAAGCTCCGGGAGGTCCTCGGCGCCTTCGAAACCGGCGAGCGTCCGGTGACGGCCGAGGCGATCCAGGAAGAGATCTACAATGTCGGCCGGGCCGAGCCGCGCTACCAGGACTTCAAGGCGAAGGGCGCCACACCCGAGCGGCCCGGCGTCTCGATCGAGTGGTTCAACACGATCTACCAGGTGCTTCTGGGAGAGCCGCGCGGCCCGCGCTTCGGCTCGTTCGTGGCCCTGTTCGGCGTGAAGGAGACGCGGGAGCTGATCCAGAAGGCTCTCGAGGGCAAGCTCGTGAGCGAACACGAGGCCTTCCTGAAGGCGAGGGGCGCCGAGCGGGCGGCCTGACCCGGCCCTATTGGCGGGCCCACATGATCCGGGCGACCCAGGCGACGTCTTCTGCCGGGATCGCCCGGTCTTCCTGTCCGGGCTCGAAAGCGCCGACTTCCAGGGTCTTGGCCGAGCGGCGGCGGAGTTCCTTCGCGAGGATCTCGCCGCTGTTCAGGCGGAAGACCACCCGGTCGCCTTTGCGAAGGCCGGCGGTCGGGGAGACGATGAGGATATCACCGTCGCGGTAGAGCGGCGCCATGGAGTCGCCGGTCACCTCGATGGCGAACACCTTCTCCTGGCCGAAATCCGGAAAGTCGATCTCGTCCCAGCCCGGTCCTCCGACCGGCAGGCCCTCTTCGGTGAAGAGTTTGGCGCCGGAGGCCGCCTGCGTCAGGCCGATCAGGGGAATCGTCGAGCGGCGCAGGGAGCCCGAAGGCTCCACCAGACGCAGGAAATCCTCCAGGGTCGCGCCTGTTGCGCGGAGAATCTTGGCGATCGACTCGGTCGAGGGCCAGCGATCCCGGCCCTCGGGACTGGTGCGCTTCGACTTGTTGAAGCTGGTGGCGTCGAGCCCGGCTTTGCGGGCGAGGCCCGATGCGGTCATGCCGTGGCGGGAAGCCAGGGCATCGATAGCGGCCCAAACGCGCTCATGGGACAACATATGATGAACCTTCGAGAGGTGCCAAAAACTCTACTGGAAACCGAACCTATGATTAGGAATTAAGGTTGTTCTATGGCTCCCGCGAGGGAGAACAAGGGCTAGCGACAACGCGTCCATCTTCCGGTTGCTCTCGTTCGGGCCCGGCGCTACTCAAATGCGCCATGGCAATCATCTATAAAATCTGTTCCCGGCCGCTCTGGAAGGCTGCGGAGGCCGCAAAAGTCTTCGAAGGAGCACCCATCGACCTCCAGGATGGGTACATCCACTTTTCCACGGCCGCACAGGCGCGGGAGACGGCCGAGAAGCATTTCGCCGGCCAGGACGATCTCGTCCTCGTGGCGGTCGAGGCGGAGCGCCTCGGCGATGCCCTGCGCTACGAGCCGTCGCGCGGCGGGGATCTGTTTCCCCATCTCTATGGGTCGCTGCCTCTCTCGGCCGTGCTATGGGTGAAGCCGCTGCCCCTCGCCGAGGACGGCCGCCACGTGTTTCCGGATCTCTCCGCATGATCGCCAGCCTGTTCCCCTTCGCCAAGCCGGTCCTCCATGCGCTCGATGCGGAGACGGCCCACCACCTCACGATCCGCAGCCTCTCGCTGCTGCCGCCGCGCTCTCCGGCGCCGGACGATCCGCGACTCGCGGTCGAGGTGTTCGGGCGCCGCTTTCCCAATCCGGTCGGCCTCGCGGCGGGCTTCGACAAGCAATGCGAGGTGGCCGACCAGCTTCTGTCCCTGGGGTTCGGCTTCGTGGAGCTCGGCGCCGTCGTGCCCAAGCCTCAGGAGGGGAACCCGCGGCCGCGGGTGTTCCGGCTCGCCCGCGACGAAGCGGTCATCAACCGCTTCGGGATGAACAGCGAGGGGCTGGACGTCATCCGCCGCCGCCTTGCGGCCCGGCGCGGCCGCCCCGGTATCGTCGGAATCAATATCGGGGCCAACAAGGAATCGACGGATCGTATCGCCGACTACGCCCAATGCGTGCGCGCCCTTGCGGGCCTCGTGGATTTCCTCACGATCAATGTCTCGTCGCCCAATACGCCGGGCCTGCGCGACCTTCAGGGCGAAGCCTTCCTCGACGATCTTCTCGCCCGCTGCGTCGCGGCGCGGGACGAGGTCGACCGGAAGACCACGGTCCTCCTGAAGATCGCGCCCGACATCTCCCTGGAAACCCTCGACGCCATCGTGGCAACCGCCCTGCGGCGCGGGGTCGACGGGCTGATCGTGTCGAACACCACTGTGGCGCGCCCCGAAAGCCTTCAGGAGAAGACGCTGGCCCGGGAGACTGGCGGCCTGTCCGGAAAGCCGCTCTTCGCGCCTTCCACGATCCTCCTGGCGCAAACCTATCTGCGGGTCGGGCGGAAGCTTCCCCTGGTGGGTGTCGGCGGGGTCGATTCCCCCGAGGCGGCCTGGGCCAAGATCCGCGCGGGCGCGAGTCTCGTGCAGCTCTATTCGGCTCTGGTCTACAAGGGCCCCGGCCTCGTTGCCGAGATCAAGCGGGGCCTTGCGCGGATCCTCGACCGGGAGAACACGTCCCTGGACGCTGCGCTCGGGCGCGATGCCGCCCTTATTGCGGAAGGCCGCTTTTAAGACGGATCAGGCCTCGCCCGCGAAGGTCCTGCGGGTTAGCCGGGGGCAGAGCGCGGCCTGGCCGAGGCCGCGGGTGCCCAGGAAGACGAGAAGCGCAATCCACAGACCCGTATTCCCGAGCGAGCCCGCCGCGAAAATCACCGCGCCGTAGACTACGATGGCGAGGAGCATGAGGTCGCGCATCGCCTTGGTCCAGGTCGCTCCGGTATAGATCCCGTCGAACACGAAGGCGGCCGCGCCCACGAGGGGCGTGAGCGCCGCATAGACGAGATAGTCGCGCGCATAGGCACGCACGTCCGGGCTCGTGGTGACGAAGTCGATGAACATCCGGCCCCCAACGAGGAAGGCGGCCGACACCGCGAGGCCGAACCCGAAGCTCCAGCCGAGGCTCAAGGTGACGGCGCGGCGGAAGCCGCGCGCATCGCGGGCGCCGATGCTCTGGCCGCACAGGGTCTCGGCCGCGGTCGCGAACCCGTCGAGGAAATAGCCGCCGATCATGAACATGTTGTAGAGCACCGCATTGGCCGCGAGCGTCACGTCGCCCGTGCGGGCCCCCATGGCGCTGAAGACCGCGAAGGCCATCATAAGCGCGATGTTGCGGATCATGATGTCCCGGTTCATGCTCAGGGTCTGCAGCATGGCGGCGCGGTTGAGGATCTCGCGCCAGGCGACCGAGAAGGGGTTCGAGCCCAGCCGCCGCAGAACGAGGATGCCGAGGCCGACACCGAAGACCTCCGCAATCGCCGTGCCGATGGCCGCGCCCGCGACGCTCCATTGGAAGACGAGGACCAGCACGGAGGTGAGCAGGATGTTCGCCACGTTGATGGCGACCTGCAGGAACAGGCCGAGATCCGTACGTCCTCGCCCGAGGGTCGAGCCGAGGATGACGTAGTTCGCCAAGGTGAAGGGCGCGGCCCAGATGCGGATGTAGAAGTAGGTCGCGAGCGCCCCCTGCACGGCGTCGCTGGCGCCGGTCAGCGGGAAGGCCACCAGGGCGATGGGCCATTGCAGCAGGATCAGCAGGAGGCCCGTGACGGCCGCGACGAGCAGGGCGCGGGCAAGCGCCCTGTCCACCTCGTGCCGGTCGCCGGCGCCGGTTGCCTGCGCGGTCATGCCGGCGGTCGCCATGCGCAGGGAGCCGAAGCTCCAGAACACGAAATCGAAGACCACGGCGCCGAGAGCGACGGCTCCCAGCAGATGCGCCTGCCCCAGCCGCCCGATCACGGTTGCGTCTACGAGGCCGAGCAGCGGCGTCGTGACATGGGACAGGGTCATGGGCAGCGCGAGCGCGAGCATGCGCCGGTGCGTGACGACAATCCGCCGCGACGAAACGGAACCTTCCATGGGAAAAATCCTCAGTGCCGGCCGAAGATCCGCGCGATCAGCCAGAGCGGAACGACGATGATCGCACCATAGGCGATCCAACGCCCGATCTCGACCACCGTATCCATACTGAGCCCCAGAAGCGAGCGCAGCCAGTTGTAGATCCCCTCCACCAGGCCGAAGGGCGTGATGTCGAGAAATGCCATGAAGGCGCCGACCAGGAGGGACAGGAAGATCAGCTTGACCAGCACGGAGCCGGGCGCGCCGCCGAGTAACCGGTTCATGTTGGACATCGTCCCTTTTTCCTCATCCCTTCGCGGTGCTGGACCGCGGCCGTTGCGTGTGCTTCATCGCAAGGGACGGCCGCTAAGGCAACCTCACACGAGCGTGGCATGATCGACCCTACTCTTTTCGACCCTTCGAGCGTCAGCGAGGAAATCGAGGCGCAGAATGCCGAGATCCTGGCCCGGCTGTCCGCATCTCCCGACCCCTGGTCGGTCCCGGTCGAGGCCGTACGCGAGGCCCGGCGGCAGGGCCTCGGCCCGTTCCCGCCGCTGCCGAAGAGCCCGCGCGCGAAGACGATCGAGATCGACGGGCCCGCAGGCCCTCTGCCCCTGCGGCTGATCGTGCCCGAGAACCCCAAGGGGGTCTATTTCCACATCCATGGCGGGGGGTGGACCTGGGGCACCGCCGACGAGCAGGATCCCTATCTCGACCGGATGGCCGACCATTGCGGCTTGGCGGTGGTCTCGGTGGAATACCGGCTCGCGCCCGAAAATCCGTATCCGGCTGCCCATGACGATTGCGAGGCCGCGGCCCTCTGGGTCGTCCGCGAGGCGAAGGCCCGCTTCGGGACCGAGCGTCTCTTCATTGGCGGCGAATCGGCCGGGGCGCATCTCTCGGCCGCGACCCTGCTGCGCCTGCGCGACCGGCACGGGCTGACCCCGTTCCGGGGCGCAAACCTTTTTGCAGGCTGCTACGACCTGAGCCTGACCCCGAGCGTCCTGAACTGGGGTACCGACAAGCTCGTCCTCAACACGCGAGACGTGCGGATCTTCGCCGACAACCTGTGCGGTCCGCACCCGGACCGGCGCGATCCGGATCTCTCGCCCCTCTACGCTGATCTCAAGGGAATGCCGCCGGCCCTGTTTTCTGTCGGAACCCGGGATCTCCTCCTCGACGACACCCTGTTCATGGCGGCGCGCTGGGCTTCCTTCGCCAATCGGACCGAACTCGCAATCTGGCCGGGCGGCTGCCACGTGTTCATCCGCTACGAGAGCGCCATGACCGAGCGGGCCCTGGCGCGGATCGATGCCTTCGTGAACGGGCTCTGAGTCAGGACCGCGAAAGCTCCGCCGCCGCGCGCTCCGCGATGGCGAGGTCGAGCGTCGGCTCCATGCCGTCGTCCAGATACCAGGCGGCCGAGAGGCCCGCGAAGGCCAGGAGCCACTGGAGAAGCCGCGTCCGGTCCAGGCCCGCGGCCTCGGCCAGGATCGCGGACCGCCGGCCGAGGTGAGCGAGCGCGAAAGCCGCATCGCCCTCGGGATTGCGCAGGACGTTGACGAAATCGAAGGTTCGCTCCCCGACGAGGCGCTTCGGGTCGATGGCGAGCCAGCCCCGATCCCCGAAATCCAGGATGTTGCCGTGGTGGATGTCCCCGTGCAGGGGAACGATGTCGCGCTGCGTGGCGAGCAGGTGGCGCGCCGCCGCATCGGCCTCGGCGAGGATGCCGCCCTGCCGTGCCGCCATGGGGCCGAGCTGGCGAAACCAGCGCTCCAGGGGGATCAGGTCGGGCAGGGGCTTCGGGCGCGGGGCGTGCAGCCTCGATGCGACCCGGCAGATGATGCGGCTCGCCTCGTCGTCGCAGCCTGCCCGGACCATCCCGGCGAGCGAGAGAGGCCCCGTCGCGCGCTCGAGGAGAAGGGCATTTTCGTCGTGGGCGAGAACGCGTGCCGCCCCGTCACCATCCCACCACACCATCAGAAGACCGCCGAAGCGCTCTTCCTCGTCTCGGGGGATCTTGAGCATGGCGGGCTCGCCGTCCCGGCGGACCGGCAGGAGATCGCTGCTCGGCGTGGCGATGGGCGCGCCGTCGGGCACGAGCCCCCAAAGGGCGAGAGAGGGGCCGAACGGCGAAAGTCCGGAATCCGGACCGGGCTTCATCTAGTCGGCGCTGGCCGGGGAGGGGCGCTGGGTGACGCCGATCTTCGAGGC
The DNA here is from genome assembly GCF_003151255.1 of Microvirga sp. 17 mud 1-3. Classification (NCBI taxonomy): domain Bacteria; kingdom Pseudomonadati; phylum Pseudomonadota; class Alphaproteobacteria; order Hyphomicrobiales; family Methylobacteriaceae; genus Microvirga; species Microvirga sp. 17 mud 1-3. The sequence continues at coordinate 3,543,393 of NZ_CP029481.1, read as the reverse complement.
GGCGATCACCGCCTGGGTGCGGCTGTCGACGCCGAGCTTGTCGAGGATGGCCGAGACATGGGCCTTCACGGTCGCTTCCGAGACCGAGAGTTCGTAGGCGATCTGCTTGTTGAGGAGCCCCTCGGAGAGCATGGTCAGCACCCGGACCTGCTGCGGCGTGAGGGTGGAGAGGCGGCGCACCAGATCGGCCGTCTCCTTGTCCTCGGCGGCCGAGAGGTCCACGTCCGGCGGGGTCCAGACGTCGCCGGCCAGCACCGCTCCGATGGCGCCGCCGATGCTGTCGATATCGATGGATTTCGGGATGAAGCCCGAGGCGCCGAATTCCATGGCGCGGCGGATGACGGTCGCCTCCTCGGTGGCCGAGACGATCACCACGGGAAGCTCCGGATGCTGGGCCCGGAGCGAGAGGAGCCCGGAAAAGCCCTGGACACCCGGCATGGTCAGGTCGAGGAGGATCAGGTCGATATCCCGCTCGTGCCCCAGCACGGTGTTCAGCTCGTCCATGCCGTTGGCCTCGATGACCCGCGCCTTCGGCATGACGGAGCCGATCGCCTGCCGCAACGCGCCCCGGAAGAGCGGGTGGTCGTCGGCAATGATGATCGTGGTGTTTTGACCCTGCACTCGTCTTCTCCCACGCAACCCTTCGAGCCTTATCCGTTTCCCGCCTGCCCTGGCAAGGCAGAGAACGGAAGGTCACACGGTCATTCTACCGCGAAATGCCGGATCGATGGAGCCGGAAACGGGATCTCGGCCCTCAGGCACCGATCAGGTGAAACAGGATATCGCGCCGGTGCGGCCGGTCGCGGTGCTCCGCCAGGAAAAGGCCCTGCCAGGTCCCGAGGGCCATCTGGCCCTCCGTGACCGGGATGGTCAGGCTGGAGGCGCTGAGCATGGTCCGGATATGCGCCGGCATGTCGTCCGGGCCTTCCGTGGCATGGACATAGGAGCCGTCGCGCGGGGCCAGCCGGTCAAGGGCGGTGAGCAGATCCTCGCGCACGTCCGGGTCGGCATTCTCCTGGATGAGGAGCGAGGCCGAGGTGTGGCGGCAAAAGACCGTGAGGAGCCCGTGCAGGATCCCGGTCCCGAAGACCCACCGGGCCGCCGGCTCCGTCAGCTCCGTGAAGCCCTGGCCTCGGGTCTCGACCACCAGGCGCCCCAGGGCCTGTTGCGTCACACTGCCCTCCGTGAGGGTTTCGACCGACAGCATGGTCATGGCTCCTGATCCTCCGTTTCCCGGCCGAGGCCCTTCGGCTCCTCGAGCGGGTGGATCTCCTTTTCGCCCCGTTCGAGGATCCTTTCCAGGGTCTCGAGGCGGTCCGCCTCGGCGGCCGGTTTGTCCCAGCGGATGCGGTTGATCCGGGGAAAACGCATGGCGACGCCGGATTTGTGCCGGGTCGAGCGTTGCAGCCCCTCGAAGGCCACCTCCAGCACGAGGCCGCGATCCCGGCCGTATTCTACCTCCCGCACGGGGCCGAAGCGGTTGACCGTGTGGTTGCGGACAAAGCGGTCGAGCTGCAGGAGCTCCTCGTCCGTGAAGCCGTGATAGGCCTTGCCGACGGGCACCAGCTCCTCGCCGCCCGGCCCGTCGCGCCAGACGCCGAACGTGTAGTCCGAGTAGTAGGACGAGCGCTTCCCGTGCCCGCGCTGGCCGTACATCATCACGGCGTCGACAAGATAGGGGTCGCGCTTCCACTTGTACCAGTAGCCTTTGGGGCGTCCCGGCAGATAGGGGCTGTCGGCCCGCTTCACCATGCAGCCCTCAATGGCGTCTGCATCGGGGCCCGCCCCAACGGAAGCCGGATCGGACCGGGCATCCGCGAGGGTCTCCCAGGACGAGAATTCCACCAGGGGCGAGAGTTCGATGCGAGGATCGTCCAGGCGGGCCACGAAGGCTTCGAGGCGCTGGCGCCGCTCCGCGAAGGGCAGGTGGCGCAGGTCCTCGTCCCCTTCGGTGAGGATGTCGTAGACCCGCAGATGAGCCGGGAATTCGGCCATGAGCTTGGGCGTCACAGCCTTCCGGTTGAGGCGCTGCTGAAGCACGTTGAAGCTCTGCACCCGGCCCTCGCGGACAATGAGGAGCTCCCCGTCGATGGCGCCCTCGAACGCGAGGGCCTCCACCAAGTCCGGGAAGGCTCCCGACACGTCCTCCCCGGTTCGCGAATAGATGCGCCGGACGAGGCGGCCCTCGCCGTCGCGGCCTGCGACCGCCTGGAGGCGGATGCCATCCCATTTCCATTCGCCCAGGAACTCGCCAGGATCGAGCTTCGCCATGTCCTCCTCTTCCAGCGGATGCGACAGCATCGGCGGGCGGAAGGGGGCGGGGTTGCTGCTCTCGGGCTTCGCGGCACGCCCCTCGACCCAGGCGAACAGGTCCTCGTAGGGAGCCTCCAGCCCGTGCCAGATCAGCTCCACCTCATCGGCCTCGACCCCACCGAGCTGGGCCACGGCCGACTTGGCGAGGCGCGCCGACACGCCCACGCGCAGCTCCCGGGTGATGAGCTTGAGGAGCGCCCAGCGCCCGGTCTCGTCGAGGGCGTCGAGCCAGCCGGCGACCCGGGCCGGCAGCTCGCTCTTGCCCGTGGTCGCGAGCGTCTCGACGACCTCCGAGATCGTCGGGACATGAAGGGGCGGGTTGTTGTGACCGGGGCCGGGCGCGGCGGGGAGCTGATCGGCCGGCCCCGGCCAGATCAGCGCCGTCGTCTCGGCCAGGTCGCCCACATAGTGATAGGACATGCGGAACAGGACCGGGTCGGTGCGCTCCTCCACGAGGCCGCGGATCAGGCCAGGCTTGGCCTCCTTGAACATCAGCGAATTGGTGAGGGCCGCCAGGGCATAGCCCCGGTCGGGATCGGGCGTGTGGCGGAAGTAATCCACCAGCAGCCGCAGCTTGGCGTTGCGGCGCGGCTCGTAGGCCAGCCGGTCGAGAAGGGCCGCGAACCGGTTCATGGGGCGCCTCCCGGGCTCTTCTCCTCGACGGGAGGATGGGGCGTCTCCTCCGCCTCGCCCTCGTCGCCGTAGCCCAGCATGTGGAGGGGCCGTGCCCGGATGCCCTGCATGGTGCACCAATGGACGAGGGCATCCTCCTGCCCATGCGTCACCCAAACCTCTCCGGCGCCGGTCTCGAGAATGGTGCGGCAGAGATCGTCCCAGTCGGAATGGTCCGAGATGACGAGGGGCAGCTCGACGCCCTTCTGCCGGGCACGGGCGCGCACCCGCATCCAGCCGGATGCGAAGCAGGTGACCGGGTCCGGAAACCGGCGCGACCAGAGGTCCTGGACCGAGGAGGGCGGGCAGAGCACGACGGCGCCTGCGAGCCGGGAGCGCTCCGCGGCCACGACCTTCGGCGTCTCGCCCAGGGGAATGCCCTCGCTCTTATAGAGCTCCGTCAGGCGCTCCATGGCGCCGTGCAGGTAGATCGGCCTGTCGTAGCCCTCCTCCCGCAGGAGGGCCATGATCCGCTGCGCCTTGCCGAGCGCATAGGCGCCGACGATATGGGCGCGCTCGGGAAAGAGATGGACGGAATCGAGGAGCTTGCGCACCTCGCCCCGCGTGTCCGGGTGGCGGAAGACCGGCAGGCCGAAGGTCGCCTCGGTGATGAAGACGTCGCAGGGCACGAGTTCGTAAGGCAGGCAGGTGGGGTCCTCGGCCCGCTTGTAGTCCCCCGAGACGACGATGCGTGTGCCGCCTGACTCCAGGGTGATCTGCGCCGAGCCGAGCACATGACCGGCGGGCGTGAAGCGCACGGTCACGTCCCCGAGGCGGATATCCTCCCCGAGGGGGGCCTCCTGGGTCGTGCCGGCGAAATCCTCCCCGTAGCGAACGGCCATGATCCGCAGGGTCTCCCGGGTGGCGAGCACCGCCCGGTGGCCGGAGCGGGCATGGTCCGAATGCCCGTGGGTGATCAGGGCCCGCTTCACGGGCCTGACCGGGTCGATGTGGAAGTCGCCGAGGGGGCAGAAGAGCCCCTGCGGGGTCTGGGTGAGGATGTCGGTGGAGCGCAGCGCCATGGTGCCGGAATATAGGGAGCCGCGACGGGATGTCAGGGCTCCGGCGCCGGGCGCGTGTCTCAGGCTGCGGGCGTGGAGGGGTGCGGAGCGGCCTCGTAGCAGCCGACCACCGACTGGTCGAAATCGATGATGGCCCCGGTCATGAGGCCCGATTCCCGGCTCGCCAGGAAAGCCACGGAGCGCGCGACCTCCGCCGGGTCGAGCAGGCGGCCGAAGGGCTGATCCTTCACGGCCTGTTCCAGCCAGCCGTCCTGGGCGCCGTGATAGGTGCGCATGATCCGGTCCTCGCCAGGGGTGTTCATCCAGCCGATGTTCAGCCCGTTCACGCGGATGCGCCAGGGCATCAGGCTGAAGGCCGCGTTCTTGGTCAGGGTCGCGAGCGCGCCCTTGGAGCCGCAATAGGCCGAGATGAAGGGCTGGCCCCCATGGGCCGACATGGACAGGATGTTGACCATGGCGCCCTCGATCTTCTCCCGCCGCATGATCTTGGCGGCCTCCTGCATGAGGAAGAACGGCGCGCGCACGTTCACGGCGAACATGCGGTCGAAGAGTTCCGGGCTCGTGTCGAAGATGGTGCCGCGATCCGTCATGCCGGCCGCATTCACCAGCACGTCCACCCGGCCGAAGGCCTCGGCGGCCCGGGCCGCGACCGCGCGGGCCTGCTCCACATCGGCGAGGTCGGCCTGGACGAATTCCGTGCGGCAGCCTTTCGCCGACAGGTCCTTTGCGACGGCCGCTCCCTTCTCGGCATTGCGGCCGCAGATCACGAGACCCGCAGCCCCGCGCTCGGCGAGGGTACGGGCGATGGTTTCCCCGAGGCCCTGGGTGCCTCCGGTAACGATGGCGACGGCGTTCTGGAACTGGGCATTCTGCGGCATGGCGAAACTTGTTGCTTGCTTGAGGATCGGGCCGCCAAGGTGGCCCGGCTCACGGGCCGGGGCAAGCCGTCCGGCCCACGATCCACACCGGACATGATCGAACAGGCCATGGCGGAATTATCAACGGCACCTATCTTGGACCTCGATGGCGAAACCCTCGGCGACGATTCTCCCCAAGATCTTCCGTGACTGGTTCAGGTCCCGTGGCTGGACGCCCCGGGCGCATCAGCTCGAACTGGTCGCCAAGGCGGAGGCGGGGCGCTCCGTCCTGCTCGTGGCGCCTACGGGAGCGGGCAAGACCCTGGCGGGCTTCCTGCCGAGCCTCGTGGAGCTTTCGGAGCGCGGCGCCGGCAAGAAGGAGAAGCGCGGGCTTCATACCCTCTATGTCTCGCCCCTGAAGGCCCTGGCGACGGACGTCGCCCGCAATCTCGAGATCCCCGTGCAGGAAATGGGTCTGCCGATCCGCATCGAGACCCGCACGGGCGATACGCCCGCCCACAAGCGCGCCCGGCAGATCGAGCGGCCGCCCGACATTCTGCTCACCACACCCGAGCAGCTCGCGCTCCTCCTCGCCCATCGCGAGGCGCGGGAGCTGTTCAAGGACCTGCGGCGGGTCGTCCTCGACGAGCTGCATTCCCTGGTCACGTCGAAGCGCGGAGACCTGCTCTCGCTGGATCTTGCGCGCCTGTTCGCCCTCGCGCCCGAGGTGACGGCCGTGGGACTGTCCGCCACCGTGCGCGAGCCGGACGAGCTGCGGAAATACCTGATGCCGCAGGGATCACCCTCCCCTGGAGGGGGAGGGTCGACCGACAGGTCGGGGTGGGGTGGTAACGCCAACGTCGGAGAGGTTGAGGATCCCACCCCCTCCCGCGCCCCCGAACTCGGGTGTTCCCGAGTTCGGCTTTCCATGCGCAAGTCGGAAACATCCGACTTGCGTGGCGCAACCTCCCCCCTCAAGGGGAAGGTGAAGGGAGGTGACCTCGCGGACCTCGTCGTGGTGGAGGGCGGCGCCCGGCCGGACATCCGCATGCTCGATCTCGACGAGCGCCTGCCGCTTGCCGGCCACACCGCGGCCTTGTCGATGCCGGCGATCTACGACCTGATCCGACGGCACAAGACGACGCTCGTCTTCGTCAACACCCGCATGCAGGCGGAATACACCTTCCAGGAGCTCTGGAACCTCAACGACGACGGGCTCGCGATCGCGCTCCATCACGGTTCTCTCGACGTGTCGCAACGCCGGCGTGTCGAGGAAGCGATGATCGCCGGAAAGCTGCGCGCCGTGGTCTGCACCGCGACCCTCGATCTCGGCATCGACTGGGGCGACGTGGACCTCGTGGTGAATGTGGGCGCGCCCAAGGGCGCGTCCCGCATCATGCAGCGCATCGGACGCTCGAACCACCGCATGGACGAGCCGTCCCAGGCCTATCTGGTGCCGGCGAACCGCTTCGAGATCCTGGAATGCCGGGCCGCCCTCGACGCCGTGCACGAGGCCGCGCAGGACACGCCGGATGCGCGGACCGGCGCCCTCGACGTGCTCTGCCAGCACATCCTCGGCATGGCCTGCGCGGACCCCTTCCGCCCGGAGGAGCTCTACGAGGAAATCCGCTCGGCCGCGCCCTATGCCGGTCTGTCGTGGGAGGATTTCGAGGCCTGCGTCGCCTTCGTGGCGACGGGCGGCTACGCCCTTCGGGCCTATGAACGCTTCGCCAAGATCGTGAAGGGCAAGGACGGGTTCTGGCGCGTGCGCGATGCCCGCGTGGCGCAGCAATACCGGATGAATGTGGGCACCATCGTGGAATCCACCATGATCAAGGTGCGTCTCGGCCGGACGAGCCGCACGCGGCCGGGCACGGTGGTGCCGCGCGGCAGGATCCTGGGCGAGATCGAGGAATATTTCGCCGAGACCCTGACGCCCGGCGACACCTTCCTGTTCGCAGGCGAGGTCCTGCGCTTCGAAGGCATTGGCGAGGACGCGGTCCTGGTCACGCGGGCGAGCGCCGGGACGGACCCCAAGATTCCCTCCTACGAGGGCGGCAAGTTTCCGCTCTCGACGTTCCTGGCGGCGCGGGTGCGGGAGATCCTGGCCGATCCCTTCGAGTGGGACCGGCTGCCCGCGCAGCTCACCGAATTTCTCCTGCAGCAGCGCCGCCGCTCCATCGTGCCGGGCCCGCGCGACCTCCTGGTCGAGACCTTTCCGCGGGGCGGGCGGTTCTACATGACCTGTTTCCCATTCGAGGGCCGCCTCGCGCACCAGACCTTGGGCATGCTCCTCACCCGGCGCCTGGAGCGGGCGCGCCTGAAACCCCTGGGCTTCGTGGCGAACGATTACGGCCTCGCGGTCTGGGGCAACGGCGACATCGCCGCGCGGGTCGGGCGCGAGCCCGGTTTTCTCGACGAGCTGTTCTCGGAGGACATGCTGGGCGACGACCTGGAGGATTGGCTGGCCGAGGCGGCACTGATGAAGCGCACCTTCCGCCATTGCGCAGTGATCGCCGGGCTCATCGAGCGCCGCTTTCCGGGCCAGGAGAAGACTCAGCGTCAGGTGACGATCTCGACAGACCTCGTCTACGACGTGCTGCGCAAGCACGAGCCCGACCACGTGCTCCTGCGCGCCGCCCGGGCCGATGCGGCAACAGGACTCCTCGACGTGAGGCGCCTCGGCATGATGCTTTCGCGCATCCGGGGGCGAATCATCCACAAACCGCTCGACCGGGTTTCTCCCTTAAGCGTGTCCGTCATGCTGGAGATCGGCCGCGAGCGCGTCTATAGCGACGATGCGGACGAGATTCTGGCCGAGGCGGAAGCAGCGCTTCTCGACGAGGCTTTGGCGTGACGGCTTTGCTCAAGAACAAACAGACAACAACCGAGATCGGCCTGAACGGCATGGCGGCGGTCCTGGACCTGACCGGGGCTCTCTACCTGCCCGACGAAGATGCGCTCCTGGTGGCGGACCTGCATTTCGAGAAGGGCTCCTCCTTCGCGCGGCGCGGCATGATGCTCCCGCCCTACGACACCCGCGAGACCCTGGCGGCCCTCAAGGAGGCCGTGTTCCGCTTCGATCCGCGAATGGTGGTGGCTCTGGGCGACAGCTTCCACGATGTGGGCGGACCCGACCGGCTCGGCGAGGAGGAGCGTGCCGTTCTCGCGCAGGTCCAGAGCGGCCGGGACTGGGTCTGGATCACGGGCAACCACGATCATGCGCTGCCGGCGAGCATCGGCGGGCGGGTCGCGGCCGAGCTGGCCCTGGGGGCGCTCACCCTCCGCCATGAGCCGCTGGCGGGCGCCGAGGCCGAGGTCGCCGGCCATCTCCACCCGGTCGGCAAGGTGGTAATGCGCGGGCGCGCCACGCGCCGGCGCTGCTTTCTCACCGACGGGTCGCGCTGCATCATGCCGGCGCTCGGGGCCTATGCGGGCGGCCTGAACGCCTGCGACGCGGCCTTCAAGCCGTTGTTTCCGAATGGATTTACAGCGCACCTCATCGGAACGGAGCGGATCTTCGCCATCGCCCGCGCCATGCTGTGCCGGGATTGAGGCGGCGTCAGTCGCGTCGGAAGACGGCGTTCGCGGTCCAGCCGAAGAACAGGGCCAGCAGGGCGGCGCCGAGCCCGTACAGAAGGCTCCAGTCGTGGGCCACATCGCCCACCTGCTGCTCGAAGCCGGTCTTGACCAGCTCGAAATGGGTCAGGGTCCGGGCCAGGATCACCGTGTCGGCGAGCAGCACCACCTCCACGTCGTAGGTCCCGGGCGGGGCCGTCGCCGGCAGGGGGATGCTCGCATTGAAGATGCTGGGCGTCAGGAAGGTCACGCCGCGCTCGTTCTCCCGATAGAGGCCCTCCCGGCTCTTGAGCCGGAGCAGCGCCTCGCGGAACGGCTCGTCGGCGCCGCCCCGGTCGTTGGTGAAGTCCGGCGCATGGACGATGGCCGAAAGCCCGATCTTCTGACGCCTGCGGAGCTGTTCGCTGGTGATCTCCGCAATGGGGCGCGAGGTCAGGACCGCCAGATAGGCCGGCGCGGTCGGGAATTTCTGCTGGTCCTGGTTGAGCCAGAAGGGGCCGAGCCGGTCCTTCTCGCGCACCACGAGGAATTGCTGCGGGCCCCGGATCGTGACCGCCGCGTCGTAGCCCGTGGCGCGGGCGACGGTCTGCGCATCGCGCTCGATGGCGCCGAAGACGGCGATCGACGTGCCCGTATAGTTGGAATTGATCAGAACCCGATGGTTGGACAGGGAGGTGATCAAGCTCTCGGCCAGAGCGGGGGTGGCTCCGGCGAGGAGCAGGATGAGCAGGGCAGCGATCCTCACGTATGCGCCTCCTGCTGGGTGATCGAAAAGGGCTCCTCCGGCTTCACCACGAGTTCCAGGGCGAAGCGCAGGCCGACTGCCAGCAGCAGGATGGCGAGCAGGAAGCGGAACAGCTCGGCGCGCAGGTTCCGCCCGGCCCTGGCGCCGAACTGGGCGCCGAACACGCCGCCGACGATGAGCAGGATCGCCAGGACGATGTCGACCGCCTGGTTGGCGACCGCGTGGAGCACGAGGGCCACGAGGGTCGTGCAGACGATCTGGAACTGGGAGGTGCCCACCACCACGCCGGTCGGCACGCGGAAGACGTAGAGCAAAGCCGGCACGACGATGAAGCCGCCGCCGATGCCGAGCAGCGCGCCCGCGAAGCCCACGAAGAGCGACATGCCCGCGATGGGAATGACGCTGGCATAGAGCTTGGAGCGGTAGAAGCGCATGCGCAGGGGCCAGCCCAGATAGGGCGGATGCTTGCCGGCATTGCGGCGCGGCCGTGCGGGCGCGCCCTTATGCTTGAGCCAGAACTCCCGGATGCTCTCCTTCAGCATGAGGCTGCCGACGACCGTGAAGAGGGTCACGTACGAGACCACGATCACGAGGTCGAGCTGGCCGGCCCGGCGGGCCGCAGCGAAGAACCAGACGCCGAGGGCCGAGCCGATGAAGCCGCCGAACACGAGAATGCCGCCGAGCTTGAAGTCCAGGGCGCCGCGCCGCAGGGCGCTGAGCACGCTCGTGGTGGAGGAGGCTACGATCTGGGCCGACTGGGTCGCGACCGCCACCGCCGGCGGAATGCCGAGAAAGATGAGGAGCGGCGTCATCAGAAAGCCGCCGCCGATGCCGAAGAGACCCGATATGAACCCGACCGCCGCTCCCAATCCGAGGATCAGGAGAACGCTCACAGGCATCTCGGCGATAGGCAGATATATTTGCACCCCACTTCCCCTACGGCCGGCGCCGCCACGTTCCGGTCATGTCATCCGTTGCCCGACACTAGATGCTCTCCCGTGAACAAAGACTGACAGAGATTGGCCGCGTCAGATCCGGTTGCCCGATCCGAGTCCAAAAGTCGCTGAGCGTTCGGCCGGCGGTTGCGGGGCTTCGTTGGCGAGCGGGTCGGCCGGCCTCGGGCGCCACTCCGCAACCGTCGCCTTCAAGGCCGTAAGCTCGGTCGGCTTCAGGTAGCCGGCAATCTCGTCGCGCTTCCGGGCCGCCTCCGCGTCGCCCTGGGCGGCCGCCAAGGCGAACCACCGGTAGGCCTGGGCCGGGCTCTTGCGGGTCCCGATGCCGCGGGCATGGAGGACGGCGATATTGAACTGGCTGTCCCGGACGCCCGCTTCCGCTGCTTCGGTGAACCACCGTGCCGCGGCCACATAATCGGGATTTCCGCCGATGCCTGAGGCGAGCAGGGTTGCGAAATTGTGCATGGCCCGGACGTTGCCGCCCTGGGCGGCCCGCTCATACCAGGCGGCGGCGAGCTTCACGTCTCGGGTCGTGCCGATGGCCTTGTCGTACATGAGGGCGAGCCGCTCCTGGGCCGGAACGAGGCCCGCCTGCGCCACCCGCTCGAAAAGCCGAAGGGCGAGCGTCGAATCCTGCGGGATCCCGCGCCCCTCGGCCGCTCTCAGGGCGATCTCGTAGACGGCCGTTCCGTCGCCTGAGAGCGCCGCCTGCCGCAGGGCTGCGGGAATGTCCGCCGGAAGGTCGCCCAGTTTGTCCGGATCGACCGGATACCGGATTGCCGCTGGGGGAGGAGAGAGGACGGCAGGGCTCGCCGCCGTGAGGCTCGAAGGCTGGAAGAGGTCGGTCGCGGTCGGGGATGCCGGGGCCGTAGGCGCTGCGGAGACCTCCGGGCGCCCCGCCGGATCCGTCGCCGTGGTCGGCTCGGTCTGGGCGGTCGCCGGTACGGGCGAGCGGGGAGCGCTGGCCAGGATCTGTGCCGTGCCCGCCGCTAGCACGAGGCAGGCGAGACCGAAGAACAGGGAACGGCGATGGCTGTCGAGTTTCCGGCGCAACCGTTCCAGAAACGACGGGGCGAGATCCGATCCCGCTTCGGCGATATCCTGGTCTGTCAGCACTTCCGTGGCCGGTTCCTGTTCCGCCACGACTTCGTCCGTCTCGGATTCTCCCGGAGCTGGCAGGGTCCGCGAGGCGCGGCGGGCCGCCGCGATGAAACTTGCCCGCACGTCGTCGAGGTCCGGCTCCTGTGTCCGGTCGGGCAGGGCGTCTGTGGCCGAGGAGTCCTGCGGGATAGTGGCCGCGATGTCCTGGATCTGCGACAGGGCCGAAGCCTGGAGGCGGCGCACGGCCGCTTCCAGACGGTCCGCCGATGGCAACGCCGCCCTGCTGCCCCCCTGTCCGGCCAGCGCGGCGGTTGGCAGTGCATCGCAGCGGGACAGCAAGCTCTCAAGGGCGTCGTGGACCGCCAGCAGGGTCTGCTGGGTCTTCCGCTCCGCCCGGGCCTGGAGGGCCTTCAGCTCGACGAACCCGGCCTTGACGGCGTCGAGATCGCGATCGGTGAGCCCGGCCGGGCCAGCATTCCTCGCGACCAGGAGGTCCTTCATCTGCGTTGAGGCCTCGTCGAAGGCCTGCCGCCAGGTCTCCGGCATCCGGGCAAGTTCCTCGGCACAGGCGGTCACGCGCCTTTCGAGGTCGCCCAGGGCCGGCACGACGGAGCCGGCTTTGCGCAGTTCCTCCTCGAGCCGGTCGAAGCGCCCGTTGAGAGCATCCGCCTGTTCGAGGCGCCCATCCGCCATATGCGCCATACGCTCGGTGAGAACGGCAAGCTGCTCCGCGATGGGGTCGAGATTGGCGGGTTCGGGCACCGGCCGGTCCGCCAGGATGTCGAGCCGGCGGCTCATGTCCTGAAGATGAACCGGGACGTCGTTCTTTTCCTGCAGGGCGACCGAGCGGCCCAGGGCCGCGCAGACCTCTTCGAGGGAGGTCCTGAGGGCCGCGAAATCGCTGCGCCCGATCTGCTCGGCCCGGAGCTGCTCTACTTGCCGGCCCAGGGCGGCCACGGATTCGGACAGGCCGTCGATCTGCTGTGGCTCGGCCCGCCGCGCAAGGTCCTGGCGGAGGTCGACGATCTGGCTGCTGAGGAAGTCGATTACGGAGCGGTCGACACTCGTCTCGGCAAGCTGCGTGACCTTCCCCTTGAGCTGCTCGATCTCGTCGCCGAGCCGCCGGTGCAGGTTGTCCGCAACAGTCTCAGACAGGGCTTCGATCTTGCGGTTCAGGCCCGCGACGGAGCCCGCGAGGGTGAGCAGGTCCTTGCTCGACGGACTCCGCTCCAGATCCCGTGCGAGGAGCCGGAAGGTCTCGTCGAGGGTGGCGATCTGGCCGCGGGTCGCGAGGCTGTCCATTCCGGCGCGCAGGCGGTTGATCTCCTGGCGGATCGCCTCGACCGGCCGGGACGGATCGTCGATCCGCGTCGCAAGCCGCGAGACGTCCGTGCGCAGCCCGGCGAGGGTCTCGGTCAGCGGCGCCAGGGCTTCGCCTGTCGGATTCTCGCTGCGGCGCTCGACGGTTTCCAGGCGCCCCTTGAGAGCGGACAGGTTCCGCGACAGGGCCTCGGACAAGCGCTCCTGCCGGTCGGCGACGCTCCTGGCCGTCTCGTTCAGGCGGTCTTCCGTCTGCTCGATCCAGAGCGCCATGGCCTCCAGCGCCACCACGTTGCGGGAGGCCTGATCGGTGAGAGTGGGCTCCTCACGGGCCGGCTCCGGGGTCGGAAAAGCCGTCTCGAAGGCCTGTCCCAGGCCATCCGTCTCGTCGACCGCCTCTTCGGGCGGCGGGGTCGTGACGGGCCCGTACCGGTCCATGGCAGCCGTAATCCAGTCCTCGAGGCTCAGGCCCGACCGGCGCGCGGCTTTCTCGGCGGCAGAGCGGGTCTCGGGATCGAGGGCGTCAAGATATGCCGGATCGGGTCGTCTCATGGCCGCACTCGTGGGGACGCGAAAACACTCCCGGCAACGGCCGTGACCCCACGTCACCCCCGTTCCGGTGGCCTGCGGGGGGCGGTGATTCGCGCCCGCCATCCTCCCAGGCGATGGCGCAGCTTTTGGCAAACGTAGTAAAAATGCCGTTAAGATGAGGGATTTAGGGCCTCTTCCGACTTTGGCGCACCCATCGCCCTGGCTGCTTCCGCGTCTTCCGGAGAGACACTTGCGGAAGGTGCATAGAATGTTCTATCATTGCATTATAAGTGCTTCGGGCGGACCCTGAGTAAGGCCGGACCGATAGGCAGAACAAAAGACGGGGCAGAACATGAGCAACGGCGTCGCAATGAACTTCGCTGTCCTCGCGGAGACGCGGGCGGATACGGCGGAATCCAAATCTTACACCATCGGCGATCTGGCGCGCGAATTCGGCGTCACTCTCAGGACTTTGCGCTTCTATGAGGATCGCGGCCTCCTTTCGCCGCGCCGCGAGGGCACGGCCCGCATTTACGATGCGCGCGACCGGGATCGGCTGTCGGTCATTCTCAAGGGCAAGCATCTCGGCTTCACCCTGACGGAGATCCGCGCCATGCTCGCGGAAGACCGGGGGAGCGGCGGCGTCGCGGCCAATCTCAACCTGTCCCTCTCCCAGGTCGAGGATCAGATCAGCCACCTGGAGCAGCAGCGGGCCGAGATCGAGGAGGCCCTGGTCGAGCTCCGGGCCTGCCGCGCGCGCCTGACCAACGCCGCCTGAGACGGGCGCGCCTCTTCCCGGACGAGTCGGCGACGCGACACAGCGCGTCCCGGCCGATGGAACATGTCTTCGGGCCATTCGTACTGTCATTCCGGTTCCGCTGCGGCCAGTGCCGCAGCGTTCGGCCGTCTGTACGGCTTTGGGTGCGCGGCAATACAGTCGCCTTAGGATCGGCATCTGCCTTTCCGGGAGAACCGGCTGGCGGGGCGGGCCATCGGCCGATTTGACAGTCGTCTGGCAGAAAGCACTCGGAAGAACTCAAGTCACAAGTGTTCTGCGATGGGGCAGGCGGTTTCAGGGTATCGACGTCAGCGCCGTTGCGCAGGGCGTTCGTCGCCCCGGTGATAGGAGGCGCTTAGGGTCAGGCGAGCGGTTTTGACGTGAGGCAAACTGTCGGTGCCCTCCTGGAAGGGGGGGCGGATCAGGCTCGTGGACGAATTTGGTTCGCGCGGCCTGTCGACCCTGCCAAGGGCCATCCTGGTGCCATCCTTTCACCCGGGAGAGCCGTGGTAAATCCGGCTCTGTCTCTGGTCCGGGCTCGTATGTTTCCGGCACGATCCACCCCTGCGGCTGTGCTCGCGAACCTGTGGCTACTGTCGGCATTTTGCGGTTCCGGAGAACGGGCTCAGTCCTGCCTTCGCCCTGACAGCCGGCCGTCCGGAGTTCCGCATCCAGCGGGTGCACGGCCCCACCACTACGACAGGTCCGGCAATTTCAGGGGAAGCATCATCAAAGGTGCCGTCGCGGCTCTGCGCTTCCCACCCCTGACATTCACGTTATCCCAGTCCGTACCCCATACCGCCGGACAATCGGCGCCCTACCTCTTCCCCAGCGCGGCTGGACAGTTTATATGTAAACTATCTTGTCGGCCGGTGGCGTCAGGTCGAAGCGACCGAGGCTGCCGGCATGCGATCTGGGAGGACTTCCATGCCGGTCTACAAGGCCCCCGTCGAAGACGTGACGTTCCTGCTGAACGACGTCTTCTCCATCGAGCGCTACAACAACCTGCCGGGCTTCGCGGATGCGACACCCGACACGGTGGAGGCGATCCTGGCCGAGGGAGCCAAGCTCTGCGAGGAGGTCTTCGCGCCCCTCAACCTGAGCGGGGACCAGGAAGGCTGCACCCGCCATCCGGATGGGTCGGTGACGACGCCCAAGGGCTTCAAGGAAGCCTACGAGGCTTTCACGGCAGGCGGCTGGATGGGACTTTCGGCCCCCGAGGAATATGGCGGGCAGGGCCTGCCGACCACCCTCAATTCGGTGATGCAGGAATTCATGTCGGCCGCCAACCTGGCGCTCGGCATGTATCCGGGCCTGACCCAGGGCGCCATCGCGGCCCTCCTGGTGCACGGCTCGGACGCTATCAAGAGGACCTACCTGCCCAAGATGGTGGAGGGCGCCTGGACCGGCACCATGAACCTCACGGAGCCCCATTGCGGCACCGATCTCGGGCTTCTTAAGACGAAGGCCGTGCCCAACGGCGACGGCTCCTATGCGATCACCGGCACCAAGATCTTCATCTCGGCCGGCGAGCACGACATGGCCGAAAACATCGTCCATCTGGTGCTGGCCCGCATCGAGGGCGCGCCGGCAGGCACCAAGGGCATCTCGCTCTTTGTCGTGCCGAAGGTCCTCGTGAACGAGGATGGCTCGCTCGGTGAGCGCAACGGCGTGTCCTGCGGCTCCATCGAGCACAAGATGGGCATCCACGGCAACGCCACCTGCGTGATGAACTACGACGGCGCGAGGGGCTGGCTGATCGGTGAGGAAAACCGCGGCCTCAACGCCATGTTCGTGATGATGAACGAGGCCCGCCTCGCGGTCGGCGTGCAGGGACTGGCGCAGTCCGAGGTCGCCTACCAGAACGCCGTCGCCTACGCCAAGGAGCGTCTCCAGGGCCGTTCGCTGACCGGGCCGAAATTCCCCGACAAGCCGGCCGATCCGATCATCGTCCATCCGGACGTGCGCCGCACGCTTCTCACCATGAAGGCGTTCAACGAGGCTGCCCGCGCGCTCGTGCTCTGGACGGCCCTCAAGGGCGATGTCGCGCACCGCTCGTCCGACGAGGCGGAGCGCCAGTCGGCCGACGACCACATGGGCCTGCTGACCCCGGTCGTGAAGGGCGTGCTGACCGATGTCGGCTTCGATAACGCCGTGAGGGCGCAGCAGATGTTCGGCGGCCATGGCTATATCGAGGAATCGGGCATGTCGCAGTTCGTGCGCGATGCCCGCATCACCATGATCTACGAGGGCGCCAACGGCATCCAGGCCATGGACCTCGTCGGCCGCAAGCTCGGCAAGGATGGGGGCCGCGCCATCATGGCCTTCTTCAACGAGGTCGGCGCCTTCTGCCAGGAGAACGCCGCCGACGAGAGCATGAAGGCCTTCGTGGCGCCCCTGCAGCAGGGCCTCGGCCATCTCCAGCAGGCCACCATGTGGTTCATGCAGAACGCCATGGCGAAGCCCGACAATGCGGGCGCTGGCGCCACCGACTACATGCATCTCTTCGGCCTCGTGGCCATGGGCTACATGTGGGCCAAGATGGCGAAGGCCGCGCAGGCCAAGAAGGCGCAGGGCAACGGCGTCGCCGAGAAGATGGACGCAAAGCTGCTCACGGGCCGCTTCTTCATGGAGCGCCTGATGCCCGAGACCGGAACGCGCCTTGCGCGCATCTCGGCAGGTTCCGACACGACCATGGCGATGCCCATGGAAGCATTCTGAGTAACCGGCGACATCCCGGCACGAGCGCTCGCGCCGCGCCGGGACCGTCCCACGAGTCCACGTACTTGAAAACGATCCCGGGTCGCGCTTCGCTTGCCCGGGAAGAGAGATGACAGTTCTGGGAGGCCTCCATGGCTGAAGCCTATATCTACGACGCGGTCCGCACCCCACGCGGGCGCGGCAAGCCGGACGGATCGCTGCACGAGGTGCCGACGGTCGATCTTGCCGTGACGACCCTCGAGGCGATCCGCAGCCGCAACGACCTCGACCCGACCCTGGTCGAGGACGTGGTGCTCGGCTGCGTCGACCCGGTAGGCGAGGCCGGCGGCGACATCGCCCGCGCGGCGGCGCTCAAGGCGGGCTTCGGCAAGGAGGTGCCGGGCATCCAGATCAACCGCTTCTGCGCCTCCGGCCTCGACGCCGTGAATCTCGCGGCCGCGCAGGTGATGACCGGCATGAAGGACCTCGCCATCGGCGGCGGAGTCGAATCTATGAGCCGCGTCGGCATGGGCGCGTCCGGCGGCGCCTGGCCGGCCGATCCCGGCATCGCGGTTCCCAACTACTTCCTGCCCCAGGGCATCTCGGCGGACCTGATCGCCACCAAATACGGCTTCTCGCGGGACGACGTGGACGCCTATGCGGTCGAGTCGCAGAAGCGTGCCGCCCGCGCCTGGGACGAGGGCCGCTTCAAGAAGTCGATCATTCCGGTCAAGGACGTCAACGGTCTCACGATCCTGGCCAAGGACGAGCATATGCGGCCGCAGACCGACATGCAGTCCCTGGGCCAGCTCAAGGCGGCCTTCGTGCAGATCGGCGAGATGGGCGGCTTCGACGCGGTGGCGATCGCCGCGCATCCGGACGTGGAGTTCATCGACCATGTCCACCATGCGGGCAATTCCTCGGGCATCGTGGACGGCGCTTCGGCAGTTCTCGTGGGCTCGCAGGAGGGCGGCCGCAAGGCCGGCCTGAAGCCGCGCGCCAGGATCCGTTCCTTCGCGTCCATCGGCTCCGATCTCGCGCTCATGCTCACCGGCCCCATCGAGGTGTCGGAGATCGCGCTGAAGAAAGCCGGCATGACGACGGACGACATCGACCTCTTCGAGATCAACGAGGCCTTCTCGGCCGTGGTGCTCCGCTACATGCAGGCCTTGAGCCTCGACCCGGCCAAGGTCAACGTGAACGGCGGCGCCATCGCCATGGGCCATCCGCTCGGCGCCACGGGCGGCATGGTCCTCGGCACCGTGCTCGACGAATTGGAGCGCACGGGCAAGCAGACAGCCCTCGTGACCCTATGCGTCGCGGCCGGCATGGGCACGGCCACAATCATCGAGCGGGTTTGATTTGGACTGTCATTCCGGGGCGCGCCTTCGGCGCGAGCCCGGAACCCATAACCACTGTCCGCGCTCCAGCCAGCAGCGACAGCGGTTATGGATCCCGGGCTCCGCGATGCGGCCCCGGGATGACGGTGTGAGGTAGGGAGGACGACATGACGAATTTCACCAATTTCCGGTTCGAGGTCGACGGCGACGGCATTGCGCTCGCCACCTGGGACATGCCCGGCCGCTCCATGAACGTCATCACCAACGAGGTGATGGGCGAGCTGGCGCAGATCATCGAGAAAGTCGCGGGCGACGAGGCCATCAAGGGCTGCGTCATCACGTCCGGCAAGGAGAGCTTCTCGGGCGGCGCCGATCTCTCGATGCTGCAGGAATCGAAGACGCAGTTCGAAAAGCTCGCCAAGGAAAAGGGACCCGAGGAGGCGATGGCCGCCTTCTTCGAGGAATCCCGCCGTCTCTCCCAGCTCTATCGGCGTCTCGAGACCAGCGGTAAACCCTTCGTCGCGGCAATCCACGGGGTCTGCCTTGGCGGCGCCTTCGAGCTGGCACTCGCCTGCCATCAGCGGATCGTGTCGGACGCGGACGCAACCCGGGTCGGCCTGCCCGAGATCAAGGTCGGCCTCTTCCCGGGCGCCGGCGGCACTCAGCGCGTCGCGCGTCTGATGCAGACGGGTGACGCCCTGCAGATGCTGCTCAAGGGCGACCAGATCCGCTCGCTCATGGCCCGCAATATGGGCCTTGTGCATCAGGTTGTGCCGCGTGACCAGCTCGTGCAGACCGCGAAGGACTGGATCCGCAATGGCGGCTCGGCCGAGGCGCCCTGGGACCAGAAGGGTTACCGGCTGCCCTCCAACAAGGTCTATTCCGCGGCCGGCATGCAGATCTGGCCCCCGGCCAACGCCATCTACCGCCGTGAGACGCAGGACAATTACCCGGCAGCCCGCGCCATCCTGGAGGCGGTCTATCAGGGCCTCCAGCTGCCCATGGACCAGGCGCTGAAAGTGGAGTCGCGCTACTTCGCCAAGATCCTGCGCTCGAAGGAAGCGGCCGCGATGATCCGCACCTTCTTCCTGTCCATGCAGGAATTGAACAAGGGTGCGCGCCGGCCGAAGAACGTGCCGCCGTCGAGCCTCAAGAAGGTCGGCGTCGTTGGCGCGGGCTTCATGGGCGCGAGCATCGCCTATGTGACGGCCGGTGCCGGCATGGAGGTCGTGCTCGTCGACCGGGACATGGAATCCGCCGAGAAGGGCAAGGCCCATTCCCACAAGCTGATGACCGACCGGATCATGAAGGGTCGCGCCAAGACGGCGGACCGCGACGCGCTGCTCGCGCGCATCACGGCCTCGGCCGATTACGGCGACCTGAAGGGGTGCGACCTCGTGATCGAGGCCGTGTTCGAGGATCCCAAGGTGAAGGCCGAGGTGATCCAGAAGGTCGAGGCGGTGATCCGGCCCGATTGCATCTTCGCGTCCAACACCTCAACCCTGCCGATCAGCGGCCTCGCCAAGGCCTCGCAGCGGCCGGACGAGTTCATCGGCATCCACTTCTTCTCGCCGGTCGAGAAGATGATGCTGGTGGAGGTCATCCTCGGCAAGCAGACGGGTGACAAGGCCCTCGCGACGGCGCTCGACTTCGTGCGCGCCATCAAGAAGACGCCGATCGTCGTCAACGATGCCCGCGGCTTCTTCGCCAATCGCTGCGTGCTCGGCTACATCCTCGAAGGCCACCTGATGTTCCTGGAGGGCGTGCCGCCGGCCATGATCGAGAATGCCGGCAAACAGGCCGGCATGCCGGTCGGGCCCCTGTCGCTCAACGACGAGGTCGGAGTCGATCTCGGCCTCAAGATCCTGCGGGCCACCAAGGAGCAGCTCGGAGAGGCTGCCATCGTGCCGGCGCAGGAGCAGCTGCTCACGACCCTCGTCGAGAAGGAAGGACGCCTCGGCCGCAAGAACCGCAAGGGCTTCTACGACTATCCCGAGAACGGCCAGAAGCGTCTCTGGCCCGGCCTGAAGGATCTCCAGCCGAAGCATCTCGAGGCCGAGACCCTGGACATGCAGGAGCTGAAGAAGCGCCTTCTCGTGACCCAGGCGCTGGAAGCAGCACGCACGGTGGAGGAGGGGGTGATCACCGATCCGCGCGAGGCGGATGTGGGCTCCATCCTCGGCTTCGGCTTCGCGCCCTATACGGGCGGCGTCCTGTCCTACATCGACTTCATGGGCGCCAAAGCCTTCGTGGAGCTGTGCCGGAACCTGCAGGCCAAGCACGGCGACCGCTTCTCGCCGCCGAAGCTGCTCCTGGACATGGCCGCCTCCGGCGAGACCTTCTACGGACGCGCGGAGGCCCGAAAGGCCGCCTGATTGCCCCTCCGTTTGGAGAGGCCGAGTGGTCGGCGGACGTGCTAAAGGATCGGCACGTCCGCCTCGTTTTGTCTCCCGTTACGGAGAAGGCCCCATGAAACAGCACTTCGTCATGCTGGCGGCCTATAATGCCTGGTGCAACCAGCGCCTTTACGATGCCGCGGCCGCGCTGCCCGATGCGGATTACCGGGCTGACCGCGGCGCGTTCTTCCGGTCCATCCACGGCACCCTCAACCACATCCTCGTGGCCGACCGCATCTGGATGCGGCGCTTTACCGGGAAGGGGGAGGCGCCCACGCGTCTCGATGCGATTCTGTTCGAGGAGTTCGGCTCGCTCCGGGACGCCCGCTGGCGGGAGGACGAGCGGATCATGAGCTACGTGGAAGGCTTGTCGGACACCGATCTCGCGTCCCGCTTCCGCTACCGGCCCATCACCAATCCGACCGAGGTGGAGCAGCCCTTGGCGCCCGCCCTGCTGCACTTCTTCAACCATCAGACCCATCACCGCGGACAGGTCCATGCGCTCCTCACGGGCCTCGGCCAGGATGCGCCCTCCCTCGACCTCGTCCTGTTCCAGCGCGTCAGAGGTATGGGGATAACCTGATCCGGGCTTTCCCATGAATCTCTGGCTGCGCGTCCTCCACCTCATCATCGCGTCGTTCTTCCGCCCGCGGCTCGACCCGGTGCGTGACGTCTCGCGCCTGTCCTTTCGGGTCTGGCCGCACGATCTCGACACCTCGCTCCACATGAATAACGGGCGCTACTGGACGCTCATGGATCTCGGCCGCACCGACATCATGATCCGTTCCGGCCTCTGGCGGGCCGTGACCCGCAACGGGTGGGTGCCGGTGGTCAGCGCCGGCAAGATCCGTTTCCGCCGGGAACTCAGGCTGTTCCAGCCCTTCGTCATGGAATCCCGGATCGTCACCTGGGCCGAAACCTGGGTGGTGATCGAGCACCGGCTCGTCTCCCAAGCGCGGGACGGCAGCCCCGTCATCAACGCCATCGCGCTGGTGCGCGCCGGCCTCTACGACCGGAAGGCCAAGAGCTTCGTGGCGGTGGAGCGTTTGTTCGACGCCATCGGCCTGCAGGCCCGCCCGCCGGAGGCCTCCGAGGAAGTAGCGGCCTTCCTGGCCGCCGAGGAGGCGCTCAAGAAGGCGACTTGATCCTGCCCGGCGGCGCGGTAGCTTTCCTGTCCCTGCCGCAACGGTGAAGACGATTCCATGCCCCGCACCATCGATTACTATTTTTCGCTGATGAGCCCCTGGGCCTATATCGGCCATACGCCCTTCATGGAGATCGCCCGGCGGCACGGGGTCGAGGTCAATTACAAGCCGGTCTTCCTCGGCCGGGTCTTCGCCGAGACGGGCGGCCTGCCCCTGGCCCAACGCCACCCGGCGCGGCAGCGCTACCGCCTCGTGGAACTCCAGCGCTGGCGGGAGAAGCGCGGGCTCACCTTCAACATCAAGCCGAAATTCTGGCCCTTCGAGGTCAATCTGGCGGATCGCTTCGTCATCGCCGTGACGGTGGCAGGCAAGGATGCCGATCCTTTCCTGCGCCGGGCCTTCAAGGCCCTGTGGGAGGAGGAGCGCGACCTGGGGAACCCGCTCGTCCTCGCAGAACTCGCCGAGGCGGCGGGGCTGGATTCCGCCTCCCTGATGGACGTGGCGACGGGCAGCACCACCGAGGCGATCTATGCCCTCAACCTCGAGAACGCCGTAGCCGGGGACGTCTTCGGGTCGCCCGCCTATGTGCTCGACGGCGAGGTGTTCTGGGGCCAGGACAGGCTCGACCTGCTCGACGATGCGCTGACCAGCGGGCGACCTGCCTACACGCCCGAAACGGCGGCGTAAGGCAGAGCTGCATGCCCTCGCGGGCGGCCTGCGCAGAGCTGGCGCGGCCGCCTATTCGGCAGCCACGCGGGTGGCGCGCCACTGGGTGAGCAGGGCCCTGAGCGCCGCCGGCTTCACGGGCTTGTTGAGCACGTGCACATGCATGGCGGCCGCCGCGTCCCGCACCGCCGGGGTGCGGTCGGCCGTCACGAGGATGGCCGGCGTGTCGACCTGGGTCTTCCAGCGCAGGGCCTTGATCAGGTCGAGTCCGTCGCCCTCGTCCAGGTGGTAATCCGCGATGATCACGTCCGGCTTGCTTTTCTGGGCCCGGATGACCGCTTGGGCGCCCTCCAGATCGGAGGCGGTCCAGACCTCGCATCCCCAGTTCGTCAGCAGGAGGCGCATCCCTTCCAGGATCGCGGGCTCGTTGTCGATCACGAGCGCGCGCATGCCCGACAGGGCCGCCAGGGCGGCCGCGGGAGCCTCCGGCGCCGCATGGGACGCCGGAAGGGCCGCCACCACCGGCACCTGAACCCGGAACACCGAGCCGCGCCCGGCCTCCGATTTCAGCGTGACCGGGTGAGCCAGCACACGCCCGAGGCGCTCGACGATGGACAGGCCGAGGCCGAGGCCGCGCGCGACCTTGGCGCCCTGGTCGAGGCGCTGGAACTCCCGGAACACGATCCGCTGCTTCGAGGGCGGGATGCCGAGGCCCGTATCCCATACCTCGAGGGTCAGGTGATGGCCCTGGCGCCGCGCCCCCACCAGAACGCGCCCGCCGGGCGTGTACTTGATGGCGTTCGAGATCAGGTTCTGCAGAAGCCGGCGCAGGAGGCGTCGGTCCGAGCGGACAGTGAGCGACGAGGGCACGAAGGTGAGCGTCAGCCCCTTGGCGCGCGCGATGGGGTCGAACTCGCGCTGGAGCTGGCGGAACAGTTCGTCGATACGGAAGCTCGACCATTGCGGCTTCATGGCGCCCGTGTCGAGGCGCGAGATGTCCAGGAGCGCCGTCAGGATTTCCTCGACGGCATCGAGGGAGGCGTCGATGTTCTCGGCCAGCGTCGCGTCGCCCGCCTCCCGGTCGCGCTCGACCAGGGAGGTGGCATAGAGGCGGGCCGCGTTGAGGGGCTGGAGAATGTCGTGGGAGGCGGCCGCCAGGAAGCGGGTCTTCGACACGTTGGCCTCGTCGGCCTCGGCCTTGGCCTGGGTCAGCGCCTCGTTGAGGCGGGTGAGCTCCTCCGTGCGCTCGCGGACGCGCTGCTCCAAGGTCTCGTTGGCGCGGCGGCTCTCCTCCTCGGCCGCCACCGTGTCGGTCACGTCCGTATAGGTGGTGACGAGGCCCCCGTCGGGCAGCGGGTTGGAGCGGATCTCGATGACCTTTCCGGAAGGATAGAGCTTGAGGCGGACCGGCTCCAGGTCGTGCAGGAAGGAATGGATGCGGGCTTCGACGAGGTCTTCCAGCGCGCCGAGTCCGTAGGAACCGCGCTCCGCGTTGAACCGGATGATGCTGTCCATGCCGACGCCGATGCGCACCAGGTTGGGCGGCAGGTCGTAGAGGTCGACGAAGGCTTGGTTCCAGGCCAGGAGTCGCAGGTCCCGGTCGAGGACCGTGATGCCCTGCCGGGCATAGTTGATGGCGTGCTGAAGGAGGTCGCGGCTGTGCTGGATCGCCGCCGAGGCGTCGTCGAGAAGCTTCAGGGCCGCCTTGGTCGAGACCGTCCGCCGACGCAGCACCAAGGACAGGGCGAGTCGGGACGAGGCGGTGCCGATGGCCGAGGCCAGGAGATGCTCCGCATAGCGCAGGAGATGGATGTCCGCCTCTGCGCGCAGTTCGAGCACCTGGCCGCGGCTGTGGGCGAAGCCCTCGAAGGAGCGGCTCGTGCGCTCGTCGCCCAGATACCGCGCCACGGTCGAGCGCAGCTCCTCCACCGAGATGCTGGGCCGGAACAGGCGGAAGCTCGGCGTCGCGGAGGTGTCGTTCTCGCCCACGAAGACATGGGCCTGGATCCGCTCCAGGGCGGTGGCCGGACGCCAGAGGGAGAAGACGACGTAAGTGATGATGTTGAGGGTCAGGCTCCAGACGACCCCGTGGGTCAGCTGGGGCAGGTCGACTCCGAAGAGGGCGGTGGGCTTCAGGGCCACGAGGCCGAAGGGGCCGGTCACCACCACGTCCGACCAGAAGACCCCGTCCCACACGAGGCTCGGCAGCAGCAGCGTATAGGCCCAGGTGACGAAGCCGACCGTGAGGCCGACGCTGGCGCCCAGCGCCGTGCCGCGCGACCAGATCAGGCCACCGATGAAGGCCGGGGCGATCTGCGCGATGGCCGCGAAGGAGAGGAGACCGATAGCCGCCAGGGCGGCCTCGCCCGAGGCCCGGTAATAGGCATAGGCCAGGAGGATCACCAGGACGATGGAGATGCGTCGCATAGCGAGTACGAACCGGCCCGGGTCGATGCCCGCGAAGGCGCGTCGGCGCAGGACGATCGGCATCGCCAGGTGGTTCGAGATCATCACGGCCACCGCAACGGAATCGACGATGACCATGGCGGTCGCGGCCGAGAACCCACCCAGGAATGCGATGATGGCGATCTTGCCCGCGCCTTCCATGAGCGGCAGCGCGAGGACCGTCATGTCCCGGTCCACAGTCCCTTCCGGAAAGACCGCGAGGCCGCCCAGCGCGATGGGAATAACGAAGATGTTGATGGCGACGAGATAGAGCGGGAAGAGCCAGGCGGCGCGCTTCACGTCCTCGATGGCCCGGTTCTCCACCACGGTCATGTGGAACTGCCGGGGCAGGAGCAGCGCCGCGCAGCTCGAGAGCAGGATCAAGGTGACGAAGCTGCCGAAGCCGGAGGTGCGCCCGAGAAGGCTCGCGCTGATGTCCTGCGCGTGCAGCTGCTCCACGATGCCGTCATACCCCTCGAACATGATGAAGGTGACGTAGCCTCCTACCACCAGGAAGGCCGCGAGCTTCACGACGGATTCGAGCGAGATGGCCAGCATGAGGCCGTCTTGGTGCTCGGTCGCGTCCGTATGGCGCGTGCCGAACGCGACCGCGAAGCCCGCCAGCACGAGCGCGACCGCAAGGGCGAGATCCCCGAAGAACGGCACGCTCTGCGGCGTAAAGCCATTCGCGGCCTTCAGGAACACGTCGAGGGAAGAGGCGACCGCCTTCAGCTGGAGCGCGATGTACGGGATGGACCCCACGAGGGCGATGAGGCTGACGATGGCCGCGACACGCTCGCTCTTGCCGTAGCGCGCGGCGACGAAGTCGGCGATCGACGAGATGTTCTGGGTCTTGGCGATCCGCACGACCCGGGACACCAGCAGGTGGCCGAAGCCGATGACCAGGATGGGGCCGATATAGATGGTGAGGAAGTCGAAGCCCGAATGGCTCGCCAGGCCCACCGAGCCGAAGAAGGTCCAGGAGGTGCAATAGACGCCGAGCGACAGCGCCGCGATCGTGGAACGCGCATGGCCCTTGAAGATGCGTCGCCCGCCATTGTCGCCCCAATAGGCGACGGCGAAGAGAAGACAGATATAGACCAGGGCCGATAGAATTACCGCCCAGCTGGCGACCATGACAGGGTTCCTTGCGAGAGCCAGACGCAGGTTTACTCCCTCGCGGGCGGGATTGTCACCGCCCCGTGACGCCGCGATGCGTCAGAGGTCGCGGTCCCAGGGTGGTTCGGGCGCGAAGCGGTCGGCCAGGAAGGCCACCACGGCACGCACCTTGGCCGGAGCCTGGCGGCCCGAGGGCAGGACCGCATGGACCGAGAGTTCATAGGTGGGCAGGTCGGGCAGCACCCGCACCAATGCGCCGCTGCGCAGGCCGTCGCCCACCAGGAAGGTGGGTTGGTAGATCAGGCCCTGGCCGGCCAGGGCCGCGGCCAGAAGGGCATCGCCGTTATTGGCCCGAAGGTTGCCCTTGACCGGCACCACCAAATCCCCGTCGGCGCCGAACACCCAGCGGTCGGCGCTGATCGTGCTCGACAGGGTGTAGCCGAGGCAGTTGTGCCGGGCGAGGTCCTCCACGCTCTGCGGCAGGCCGTGCCTCTCGAGATAGGACGGGGCGCCGCAGACCATCAGGCGGCAGGGCGCGAGCTTGCGGGCGACGAGGCTCGAATCCTTCAGCCGTCCGATCCGGATCGCCAGGTCCCAGCCTTCTTCGATCAGCTCCACATAGCGGTCGGCGAGGCCCAGATCGACGCGCAGGTCCGGATAGAGGCGGCTGAAATCCGCAAGGGCAGGCGCGATCTCGCGAAAGCCGAACGTGACGGGCACGTTGAGGCGCAAGGTTCCTCGCGGCTCGATCCGGTCGAGGCCCGCCGAGGCCTCGGCCTCCTCGATCTCGGCCAGGATCCGTTCCACGGCCGCAAGATAATGGCGCCCGCCCTCGGTCAGGACGAGCCGGCGGGTCGAGCGGTGCAGCAGCTTGATCCCGAGGCGCTCCTCCAGGGCAGCCACATGTTTCGTGACCATGGTCTGGGACAGGCCCAGGGCCCGCGCGGCCGCCGAGAAGCTGCCGAGTGCCGCCACCCGGGCGAAGACCTGCATGCTGGTGACACGGTCGAGCATGGGCTCATCTCACTCTCAGGGTGTGAACTGATATTCTGATCGGAAGATTATCGTATCGCAGGTTTGAGGTCATATGAAAGCGACACTTTGTTTCCAAAAGCCCCTTTCAAGGAGATCGCCATGATCGACACCCGTACGGCCCCCTATGCGTCCCTGATCCTGCGCGTCGCCCTGGGCGTGCTGTTCCTGGCCCATGCGGGCCTGAAGCTCTTCGTCTTCACGCCTGCCGGAACCGCCCAATTCTTCGGGAGCCTCGGACTTCCGCCCGCGCTCGCTTATGTGACGATCCTCGTGGAGATCGTCGGCGGCGTGGCGCTCATCCTGGGTTATTATGCCCGCGTCGCGGCTCTCGCGCTGATCCCGGTCCTTCTGGGCGCGATCGTCACGGTGCACGGCCCGGCCGGCTTCTTCTTCACCAACCCGAAGGGCGGCTGGGAATTCCTGGCGCTGTGGATCGCCGGTCTCCTGGCGCTGGCCCTTATCGGAGACGGCGCTCTCGCGCTGAAGCCCGCGAAGATCCCGGCCGTGTCCGGCAACCGTTCCATGTGAGGCAGGCCATGAACTCCATCACCCAACCATCCTCCGGCGCGGAGACTTCCGTGCGCCCCATCCATCCCGGCGTCCGCATCGGCCATGTGCACCTGAAAGTGGCCGATCTCGAGCGCGCGCTCGATTTCTATTGCGGCGTCCTGGGCTTCGAGCTCACCCAGCGCTACGGCGCGCAGGCCGCCTTCGTGTCGGCGGGCGGCTACCACCACCATATCGGCCTCAACACCTGGGAGAGCGCCGGCGGGCATCCGCCGGGACCCGGCACGACAGGGCTCTTCCATATGGCGATCCTCTATCCGACCCGGGGAGCCCTCGCGGATGCCCTGCGCCGGTTGGCGGAGGCGGGCATTCCCCTGGAAGGCGCGAGCGACCACGGCGTCAGCGAGGCGCTCTACCTGCGCGATCCGGACGGGAACGGAATTGAGCTTTACTGGGACCGTCCCGAGGAGCAATGGCCGCGGAGCCCCGACGGCCAGCTTCAGATGGTCACCCGCCGCCTCGACCTCAACAACCTTCTCGCCCAAGCGGGGGCTTGACGCCTATCCTGGTTCCTCCAGCTTAAGCATAGGTCGGAGCTGGAGGACCAGAACCATGTGGCAGGAATTCAAGCAGTTCGCGTTGCGCGGCAACGTGGTCGATCTGGCCATCGGCGTCATCATCGGCGCCGCCTTCGGGCGGATCGTCGAATCCCTCGTGGGCGACATCTTCATGCCCATCATCGGCGCCATCACGGGCGGCCTCGATTTCTCCAACTACTTTACGCCCCTGTCCAAGAACGTCACGGCGCCCGCCCTCGCACAGGCGAAGGCCCAAGGGGCCGTTCTGGCCTGGGGCAACTTCATCACGGTCGCGATCAACTTCGCGATCATCGCGGTCATCCTGTTCCTGGTCGTGAAGGGGATCAACCGGATGCAGCGGGTTGCGGACGCCAAGGCCGAGGAGGCCAAGAAGGCTCCCGAGATCCCGGCCGACGTGAAGCTCCTGGGCGAGATCCGCGACCTCCTGCGGGACCGGCGGGCCGTCTGATCCATCACGGGTTTCGATCGCGACCTCCGCTTCTTGTGATGGGTCGCCAACGGCACTTGCCTTTAGGGGACGGAACGGCCAACCCTGATGGCCTGTCAGGGAGCTACTCATGAACGCATCCGTGTCCGTTCCGTCGCTTTTCAATCTCCGTCCGGAGGCCGAGCAGGCGCCGTCGAGCGGGATCGTCGACGTGTTCAACCATGCCCGGGGTCGGGAGGGCGTAATCCCGCTCTGGGTCGGGGAGGGCGACCTGCCGACGCCCGCCTTCATCTGCGATGCGGCATCCCGCTCCCTCGCGGCCGGCGAGACGTTCTACACCTATCAGCGCGGCATCCCGGACCTGCGCCAGGCCCTGGCGCGCTATCACGAGCGCGTCTACGGCCTGCCCTCCGATCCGGAGCGCTTCTTCGTCACCACCGGCGGGATGCCGGCCATGCAGATCGCCATGCGCATGGTGGCCGGCAACGGGGACGACGTGCTGATCCCGACCCCGGCCTGGCCCAACTTCGTCGGCGCGGTCACGGTGGCGGGCGCCCGCCCGGTCGCGGTGCCGATGGTGTTCGGGCAGAACGGCTGGAACCTCGATTTCGAGCGTCTCGAAGCTTCCGTGACGCCGCGCAGCCGCGCCATTCTCGTCAACTCGCCCGCCAACCCGACCGGCTGGACCGCCACCCTGTCCGACCTGCGCGCGCTTCTGGATTTCGCGCGGCGGCATGGGCTCTGGATCGTGGCGGACGAGATCTACGGCCGCTTCGTCCACGATCCGGCCCTGGCGATCGACGGGCGTGCCCCATCCTTCCGGGATGTGATGTCCCCGGAGGACCGGATCCTCTTCGTCCAGACCTTCTCGAAGAACTGGGCCATGACCGGCTGGCGTCTCGGCTGGCTCGAAGCGCCGCCCGCCCTCGGCCAGGTCATCGAGAACCTCATCCAGTACCAGACCTCCGGAACGCCCGTCTTCGTCCAGCGCGGCGGGATTGCGGCCCTTGAGGATGGCGAGGATTTCGTCGCCCATCAGATTGACCGTGCCCGCACGGGGCGGGAGATCGTGGGACGGCTGGCCGACACGGGATATGTCGACCTGCCGCCTCCGAGCGGCGCCTTCTACGCCTTCCTGAAGATCAAAGGCGGCCGGACGTCGAAGGAGGTCGCCATGGCGCTCATCGAGGAGGCGAAAGTGGGGCTGGCGCCCGGCTCGGCCTTCGGGGAGGCCGGGGAGGGGTATCTGCGGCTCTGCTATGCCCGCGAGGCCTCCGACCTGGAAGAGGCGGTCCGCCGCATCGCCGAGGCCCTGCCGAGGATCGCAGGCTGAGCGGTCTTTGCGGCCCAATCTTCGGGCGCGGCATTGACGTAAGCGCCATCCCTGTCCATTGAGCCTTCCGGGCCGTTCGGGCCCGGTTTCCTGTCATGCGCATCGCTCTTGCCCATCTCGTCCAGATCCTGATCGCTGCCCTCGGCGGCCTGACGCTCGACGCGGTCGGGGTTCCGGCCGCATGGCTGTCGGGCTCCGCCCTAGCGATCGTTCTGTGGAACTGGGCCGGCCGGGCCCTGCCCATGCCCAGGGCTCTGGTCGATGCCGCGATGCTGATCTCCGGCGCCTCCATGGGCGCGGCCGTGACGCCGGCCGCCATCGCGGCCATTGCGCGCTATCCATCGAGCCTGGTGCTCCTCGTCATCGCCGTCATTGCCATTTCGGGCGCCTCCGCCTTCTGGCTCACGCGGGTCTCCGGCTGGCGCCGGGACGATGCGGTGCTGGCCTCCGTGCCCGGCGCCCTTTCGACCGTCATGGCCATCGCGGTCGATCGGAACGCCGCTGTCGCGCCCATCGCGATCGTCCAGAACCTGCGGCTCTTCGTACTGATCGCGCTCCTGCCGAGCGCGGTCGTCTTCAGCGGCGGCGGCACGGGGAGCGCCCTCATCGCCCAAGGCCTCCCGGTCCAGAGCGCCGGCGGGATGGCGTTCATCCTCGTCGGCGGACTTCTGGTCGGCCTCGTCTTCAAGCGCCTGCAGGTCGCGGCGCCGATCCTGCTCGGCGCCACCCTGGTGAGCACCGTCAGCCATGCGGGCGAATGGGTGACGGGGGTCATTCCGCCGGTCATCACGACCGGAGGCCTCGTGCTGATCGGGATCTTCATCGCGGAGCGCTTCCGGGACGTGCGGCGCTCGACCCTACGCACCACGCTCGTGGCAGCCCTGGGGTCCTTCGCGATCGGCATGGTTGTCGCGACCGCCTTCGCGGGCCTCGCCGCCTGGCTGGCGGGCGTCAGCTTCGCCAACGGCCTCATCGCCTTCGCGCCCGGCGGCCTGGAGGCCATGACCATCCTGGCGCTGGTCTTAGGGCTCGACCCTCTTTACGTGGGCATCCACCATCTGGTCCGGTTCCTGGGCATCGGCCTGGTGGTGCCGTTCGTGGTCGCCTGGCTGCAGAAGATCGATCCACCGGCCGCGCAGTGAGACGCCTAATTCTCTGATCTGCCCTGGTCCCGAAGCCGTTCGACCGCCTCCATGCGCGGCTTCGCGGTTTCCCAGAGACGCCGCGTCACGGCCCCGACGAGCGCTTCCGCGAGGAGCAGCAGCCCGGCGGACGAATCCCAGTTGGAGGGAGCGGTGATGTGGGCCGGCAGCACGTGGCGGGCGATGCGCGCGACGGGCGAGAGCCACGGATCCGTGAGGAGCACCACGGTGGCGCCCTGCCGGGCGGCGGTTTCGCTCAGGGCGATCACGTCCTCCTGGTAGCGCCGGATGTCGAACACGACGAGCACGTCCCGGCGGCCGATCTCGATCATCCGGTCCCGCCAGAGGACCGGCTGTCCGTCGATATAGTCCACATGGCTGCGCACGATCCGGAAATGGCTCTCCGCGTAGCGGGCGAGCGCTCCCGTGAAGCGGCCGCCCGTGAAATGGATGCGCCGGCGCGGATCGCTCAGGAGCGCGACCACCGCCTCGAACTCGGCCGGCGCGATATTCTCGACCGTCGCTCTCAGGTTGCCGATCGTCGCCTCCGCGAAGGCCGCGAGATCCGGCGCAGCCTGGCCGGTTCCGCTCGGTCCGGCCTTGGCGAGCGGGGACAGGAGGCGAGCCTCCAGCTCCTCGCGCAGATGCCTTTGGAATTCCGGAAAGCCGCCGAAGCCGAGACGGTTGACGAAGCGCAGGGCGGAGGGGGCCGAAATGCCTGCGCGGGATGCGAATTCGGCCACCGTTTCGAGGCCCGCGAAGGGATAATGGCTCAGGAGCACGTGGGCGGCGCGCTTCTCGGTCGGCGTGAAGGTCTCCATCTCCTGACGGATGCGATCCGCCAGAGTCAGTGACGCAGCGGAATGTATTGTACTTTCGTTGCGCATGGGGCGACCTGTCCACATCCGGTTCTTGACGATACCCGGAACCTGTACCAAAAATTCCAAAACAACAACAAAAAGACGGGACGTATCGGGTGTTCAAACACCATCTCGTCGCTGTCGGGCGAACGAAGGGAGGGCCGCATGGCTCATGCGAGACCGATGCCGAGCGATGTCGGGCACGACGGATCCGCCGAGGATGCCGTCGCCCGCATCGAGAATGCGGGCGGGCGGTTTCCGGTTCTCTTCATCTGCGAGCATGCGTCCAACCATATTCCGGCGCGCTACGGCACCCTGGGTCTCGGGCCGGATGAGCGGGAAAGCCATATCGCCTGGGACCCGGGCGCTCTGGGCGTGGCGCGGCACCTGTCCGGAAGCCTCGACGCGCCGCTGATCCACGCGACGGTCTCGCGCCTCGTTCTCGATCTCAACCGGGATCCTTCGGCGCCGGATTCGATTGCGCCCGTGAGCGAGAACACCCCCATTCCGGGCAACGCAGTGCTTTTGCCTGCGGAGCGGGCGCAGCGGGTGAGCGACGTCTATGAGCCGTTCCATCGCGCCGTTGAGGATTTCGCCGCCTCCCGCGCAGACGGGATCGCGGCCGTCGTGTCGATTCATTCCTTCACGCCCGTCTACCGGGGCGTTCCGCGCCCCTGGCAGATCGGCCTCATCTTCGACCGGGACAAGCGCCTCGCCCGCAGCGTTTCGGCGGGACTTGCGCAGGAGGCCGGGCTCTGCGTGGGCATGAACGAACCCTACAGCCCGGACGACCGGGTCTTCCATACCCTCGACCGCCACGCCGTGCGGCGGGGGCTGGCGCCACTCATGATCGAGATCCGCAACGACCTGATCCGCACGGAAGACGGACAGGCCTCGTGGGCGAAGCGTCTCGCACCCTTGCTGAGGGAGGCAATGCGGACGCTGTGACGACGGCCACGGCGCGTGGTGTGCCGTGGCTTCAGAGGGCAGACTTATTCTTGGAGGAAAAGTCTATGTCAGTCGGACAAGGGAGTCACGGGGTTCAGGCCCCGCCGGCAGGTGCGCAGAGCGCCGCCGGCATTACCTACACTACCGTGGACGAAAGCTATTTCGAGGCCCGGCGCCTGAAGCGCCATGCCCGCGTCTGGTCGCTCTGGGCGCTCGGCGTCGGCGCGGTGGTCTCGGGCCATTACTCGGGCTGGAACCTGGGCCTCGCCAACGGCTTCGGCTCGATGTTCTTCGCGACCATCATCATCGCCATCATGTATCTCGGCCTCACCTTCTCGATTGCCGAGATGTCGCCGGCCCTGCCGCACACGGGCGGCGCGTATTCGTTTGCCCGCACGTCCATGGGGCCGTGGGCGGGCTATATCACGGGGATCGCGGAGAACATCGAGTTCGTGCTCACGCCGGCCGTGATCGTGTTCTTCATCGGCTCCTACCTGAGCGGGATCTTCGAAACCGGCCCAGCCTACCAGCCGATCTACTGGATCGTCTGCTATGCCATTTTCGTCGGGCTGAACATCGTCGGGGTCGAGCTGTCGTTCAAGGTCACCGTGACGGTCACGCTGCTGGCGCTCGCCTGCCTCGTGGTGTTCTACCTGTCGGTGCTGTTCTCGGGCCAGTACGACTTCTCCCGCTGGGCGCTCAACATGGGGCCGGGCGGCGTGGAACTGCCGGAGGGCAATGGGCCGTTCCTGCCCATGGGCATCGGCGGCATCTTCGCCACCATGCCCTTTGCCGTGTGGCTCTTCCTCGCAATCGAGCAGCTGCCCCTGGCCGCAGAGGAATCCCACGATCCGCAGCGCGACATGCCGAAAGGCATCATCGCCGGCATCCTGACGCTGATCGCCTCCGCGTTCTGCGTGATCTTCCTGAACACGGGCATCGCGCCGGGCGCTATGGGATACGCCAAGTCCACCGAGCCGCTGCTCGACGGGTTCCGCACCCTGTTCGGCTCCGACATCGCAAAGATCCTCGCGGCGGTCGCGGTGATCGGCCTCATCGCATCGTTCCACACGATCATCTTCGCGTTCGGGCGGCAGATCTACTCCCTGTCGCGGGCGGGCTACTTCCCCAGCTTCCTGTCCATCACCCACGGCCAGCGCAAGACCCCGCACGTGGCCCTCATCACCGGAGCCGTCCTCGGTCTTCTGGTGATGATGATCATCTGGTTCTCGCTGGGGGCCGATGCGGGCGGTTCCGTCATCGGCGGAACGCTGCTCAACATGGCCGTGGCGGGCGCGATGCTGGCCTATTTCATGCAGGGCATGTCCTACATCGTGCTGAAGCGGAAATTCGCGCATCTCCATCGGCCCTATGTGAGCCCCTTCGGCGTCGCGGGCGCGGTGATCTGCATGGTCATCGCGGCCGTCACGCTCTTCTTCCAGTTCACCGATCCGGTCTTCCAGACGGCGGTGATCGGGGTCGCGGTCTATTATGCGGTCATGATGGCCTATTTCCTGGTCCATGGACGTCATAAGCTCATCCTCTCGCCCGAGGAGGAGTTCGCCGTGTCCAAGGGCGAGGCCGAGTACAGATCCTATTGATGAACCTGGGGGAGCGCGGATCCTGCGCTCCCCCTCCTGCTCCTTCTCGCCAGGGTTCCGGCATGAACGCCCCCACATTTCGCATGGACATACCAAAGATCAGGACGGCGGCCGATGCGGCCGCTTATGTGCGCAGCCGCGACCTGCCCTTCGTGAAGATCGGTCTCGTCGATGTCGACGGCATCATGCGCGGGAAGTATATGGCCCGGGACAAGTTCGAATCCGCCCTGGAGAAGGGCTTCGGCTTCTGCGACGTGGTGCTCGGCTGGGACTCGAACGACCAGCTCTACGACAACACCACGCTCACCGGCTGGCACACGGCCTATCCGGACGCCACGGCAAGGATCCTGCCCGATACCATGCGGCTGATCCCCTTCGAGAACGACCTGCCGTTCTTCCTGGCCGAGTTCGAGGGCTATGCGGAAGCCGCCTGTCCCCGCGGGACCCTGCGCCGGGTGCTCGACCGGGCAAACGACATGGGCTTCGCGGTCTCGGCCGCGGCCGAGTTCGAGTTCTTCCTGTTCGAGGAGACGCCGCATTCCGTCCGCGAGAAAAGCTATCGCGGCCTGAAAAACATCACGCCCGGCTTCTTCGGCTATTCGGTGCTGCGCTCGGGCGTGCACTCGGAATTCTATCACGACCTGCTCGACATGGCGGCCAAGATGGATTTCGAGATCGAGGGCCTCCACACGGAGACCGGCCCCGGCGTGCTCGAAGCGGCCATCCGAGTCGACGATGCGCTTCAGGCCGCCGACAAGGCTGCCCTGTTCAAGACTTACACCAAGATCCTCGCCCAGCGCCGCGGCTGGATGGCGACCTTCATGGCCAAGTGGTCCCGCGACTGGCCGGGGCAGTCCGGCCATCTCCACACCTCCCTGCGCGACGTGAAGTCCGGCAAGGGCGCCTTCTACGATCCGGACAAACCGCACAACATGTCGGACACGATGCGCTGGTTCGTGGGCGGGCAGCAGCAGCTGATGCCCGAGATGCTCGCCATGGTTGCCTGCACGGTGAACAGCTATACGCGCCTCATCCCGGGCTTCTGGGCGCCGACCGATGCGGCCTGGGGCGTGGAGAACCGCACCACGGCTTTGCGCGTGATCCCCGGCTCCGAGAAATCGCAGCGCGTGGAGTACCGGGTCGCGGCGGCGGACATCAATCCCTACATCGCGCTCGCGGCCGCCATCGGGTCGGGCCTCTGGGGCATCGAGCACAGGATCGAGCCCGGCGATCCGATCCAGGGCAATGCCTACGAGGTGAAGCATCCGAAGAAGCGGGCACTGCCCCGCTCGCTGGGCGAGGCCGCCGAGCGCCTGAGGGCCTCGAAGCCCGCCCGCCAGCTTTTCGGCGACACTTTCGTTGACCATTATGCGGCAACGCGCGAATGGGAGGAACGGGAGGCCAGGAAAGCCATCACCGACTGGCAGCTCGCCCGGTATTTCGAGATCATCTGAAAAAGCACGATCATGGCCGACACCGATATCGTCTGCGTTTCCCCCATCGACGGGCGCGAGCTCGTTCGCCGTCCCATCATGTCCGAGACCGCCATCGAGGCCGCCATCGCGGCGGCGCGAGAGGCACAGAAGGCCTGGCGGCACGTGCCCCTTGCCGAGCGCGCCGCCAAGGTTCTGGGCCTGCTCGATGCGCTCGTCGCCATGAACCAGGAGGTGGTGCCGGAGCTCGCCCAGCAGATGGGCCGCCCCGTCCGCTACGGCGGCGAGTTCCGGGGCGTCGAGGAGCGGGCGCGCCACATGGTCCGCATCGCCGAGGAGAGCCTGAAGGCTCTTCCGCCGGATGACGAGAAGCCGGGCTTCCGGCGCATGATCAAGCGCGAGCCGGTCGGCCTCGTGCTGGTCGTCGCGCCCTGGAACTACCCCTATCTCACGGCCATCAACACCGTCGCGCCGGCGCTCATGGCCGGCAACGCGGTTCTGCTCAAGCACGCCTCGCAGACCGTTTTGGCGGGTGAGCGCTTCCAGATGGCGGCCGACCGGGCCGGCCTGCCGAAGGGCCTCTTCCAGAACCTTCATCTCAGTCACGATCAGACGAGCCGCATTCTCGGCGGCGGTCTCGTGGACCATTGCAACTTCACCGGTTCGGTCGCGGGCGGGCGGGCCATCGAGCGCGCGGCGGCGGGCTCGTTCACGTCGCTCGGCCTCGAACTCGGCGGCAAGGACCCGGCCTATGTGCGCGAGGATGCGGATATCGGCCACGCCATCGAGAACCTGGTGGACGGCGCCTTCTTCAATTCCGGCCAGTGCTGCTGCGGCATCGAGCGCATCTACGTCCATGAAAAGCACTATGACCGATTCGTGGAAGGTGCGGTTGCGCTCGTGAACACATACGTGCTCGGCAACCCGCTCGACGAGGCGACGACCCTCGGGCCGATGGCGCATAAGCGCTTCGCCGACCTCGTGCGCCAGCAGAACGCCGAGGCCGTGGCCAAGGGCGCCAGGGCGCATATCGACGCGAAGCGTTTCGCGGCGGATCGCGGGGACAGCGCCTATCTGGCGCCGCAGGTGCTCACGCATGTGGACCATTCCATGAGCGTGATGCGCGAGGAGAGCTTCGGGCCAACCGTCGGTATCATGAAGGTGAAGGGCGACGAGGAGGCGATCCGCCTCATGAACGACTCGCCCTATGGCCTCTCGGCCGCCATCTGGACCTCCGACTTGGATGCCGCGGAGGCGATCGGCGACAGGCTTGAGACCGGCACCGTCTTCATGAACCGCTGCGACTATCTCGATCCGGCTCTCGCGTGGACGGGCGTGAAGGATACGGGCCGCGGCGCCAGTCTCTCGCGCCTCGCCTACGAGTCGCTCACCCGTCCGAAATCCTTCCATCTCCGTCAGCTCTGAGTGCGCCTCACATGACCGCTTCTCCCCGCTCCAACTGGAACTACCCGACCGCGATCCGCTTCGGCGCCGGCCGCATCGCCGAACTGGCCGAGGCCTGCAAATCGGTCGGCATGACGGCGCCGCTCATCGTGACGGACCCGTTCCTCGCCACCCAGCCCATGACGAAGAACGCCCTGGAGGCCCTGAAGGCCGCGGGCCTCAAGGCCGCAATCTTCTCGGAGATCAAGCCGAACCCGGTCGAGACCAATGTCTACAAGGGGCTGGAGGCCCTGAGGGCCGGCGGGCATGACGGTGTCGTGGCCTTCGGCGGCGGCTCGGCTCTCGATGCCGGCAAGGTCATCGCCTTCATGAAGGGCCAGACGCGGCCCATGTGGGATTTCGAGGATATCGGCGACTGGTGGACCCGGGCGGACCCGAAGGGGATCGCGCCGATCATCGCGGTGCCGACCACGGCCGGCACCGGCTCGGAGGTGGGGCGCGCGGGCGTCATCACCCAGGAGGCGACCCACACCAAGAAAGTGATTTTCCATCCGCTCATGATGCCGAGGATCACGATCTGCGACCCGGAGCTGACGGTCGGCATGCCGCCTCACATCACGGCCGGGACGGGGCTCGATGCGCTCGCCCATTGCCTCGAAGCCTATTGCGCCCCTGGCTATCACCCGATGGCGGACGGCATCGCCGTGGAGGGCATCCGCCTCGTGAAGGAATACCTGCCGCGGGCCTACAAGGACGGGCGGGACATCGAGGCCCGCGCCAACATGATGTCGGCCGCCGCCATGGGCGCCACCGCGTTCCAGAAGGGGCTGGGCGCCATCCACGCCCTGTCGCATCCTGCGGGCGCACTCTACGACACCCATCACGGGCTCACCAACGCGGTCTTCATGCCTTACGTGCTGGTCTATAACCGCGCTGCCATCGAAGAGAGGATCGAGCGGCTCGCCGCCTATATCGGGCTGGAGCCGAGCTTCCAGGCCTTCCTCGACTGGGTGCTGCAGCTGCGCAAGGATCTCGGTGTGCCGCACACGCTGGAGGGCCTGAAGATCGACGCAGCCCGCTTCGACGAGATGTCCGCCATGGCCCCGGACGATCCGACTGCGGGCGGCAACCCGGTTCCGATTACGAAGGAGAGCGCCCGCCGGCTCTACGAGACCGCATTGGCGGGCCGGCTGTAAGCCGCCATCGAACAGGTTAAAACAAAGGCGCCGTTGCTCCGTGCAACGGCGCCTTTTTTGCGCTCGGCAATTCCCGAATTACGCGGCCTGAGCCTTTGTCTGCAGCGACGCCTTGTGTTGGCTGCGGAGACCCTTGAGCGCCTCTGCCCATTTGTACATCTCGTCGAGCATTGCGGTGGCGGATGTCTTGTAGATTTCCTCGGGCTTCAGCTTTCCGTTCTCCAGGTGCGGGAACACCATGGGCATCGGCACGCCTTCCGGAATCGGCATCATCTTGAAGGTGGTGAGGATCTGCTTGGTCACCTGAACGGCGCGCAGGCCGCCCGAGACACCGCCATAGCTGACGAAGCCGGCCGGGGTGTAGGCCCATTCGACGGCCAGATAGTTCAAGGCGTTGAGAAGCGAGGGCGGCGGGCCGTAATTGTATTCGGGCGTGACGAACACGAAGGCATCGGCCGAGGCTACGCTCTCGCTCCAGGCCTTGGTGTGAGCGTGGCGGTAGTTCCTCAGGCGCGGATGCTCGGGCTCGTTGAAGACGGGCAGGTCGAAATCGGCGAGATCCACCAGGACCGGATCGAACTTGCCATGCTCGGCGGCAAAGTCATTAAACCAGTGTGCGACGCCGGGGCCGACCCGGCCGGGGCGCGTGCTGGCGATGATCGTGTGAAGCTTCAGCGACATGGAGTCTCCTCGGGATTGCATGAAACGGAAAACCAACTAAGTTCCGTTTTGTTACCGAGGCTCATAAAGTAACTTTTGGAGCCCGCCGCAAGGAGGCACTTTTTTGACACCCGGTCACATCCATGTTCCCACCAACTGCCGAACCGTGACCGAGATCCTGTCCCGGGTCGGCGACAAATGGACCGTTCAGGTGGTCGTCCAGCTCGGCAGCGGGCCGAAGCGCTTCAACGAGCTGCGCCGCATCGTCGAGGGAATCTCGCAGCGGATGCTGACCCTGACCCTGCGCGGCCTGGAGCGCGACGGGCTGGTGCAGCGCACGGTCTATCCGACGATTCCGCCCAAGGTCGAATATCGCCTGACGGCGCTCGGCTGCTCGCTGCTCGAAACGGTGCGCGGCCTTGGCGATTGGGCCATCCGCAACCGGGACCAGATCCTGGCGGCCCGCCACCGATTCGACGAAACGGAAAGTGGGCAGCCCGAAGAGCGGCAATCCGACGCGGCCTGAACTGGAAAACTCAGGCGCGGATCCGCTCCTCCAGGATGTCCCAGAGGGCAGGGTCGTGGAAATCCGCGATGGTCCGGTCGGCGCCCGCGGCCGTGATCTCTTCGGTGGTGAGGCCCGTCAGCATGCCGAAGGAGAACAGCCCCGCTCCCTTGGCGGCCTTCATGCCGGACGGCGAATCCTCGAAGGCAATCGCGTCCCGGGCATCGATCCCGAGCCGCTCCAGGGCCGTGAGATAGGGAAGGGGATCCGGCTTGCCGCGGACGACGTCCTCGATCGTCACCTTGACGGCGAAACGCTCCGCCACGCCGATGATGCCGAGCATGTGGGTGGCGTTCAGGATCGGCGCATTGGTCACGAGGGCGACATGGATGCCCTTCGAATCCGCCCAGTCGAGGAGTTCCGGCAGCCCGTCCAGGGGCTTGAGATCCGTCGCGAGCCTGCGGAAGGCCGCTTCCTTCTGCTCCGCGAATTCCTCGTGCTCGGAAACGGAATGGTTGGGCAGCAGGGTCGCGAAGATGGATTCGTTGGTGTGGCCGATGATGGAATTGCGGAACACCACGTCGTCGATCACGACGCCCTCCGGCCCGAGCACCTCCGCGAAAGCCTGAAGGTGAACCGGGTCGCTGTGGACGAGGGTACCGTCCATGTCGAAAATCAGGGCCTTGAGCATCGGATGGGGTCTTGTCGGTTCGAAAATATGCCAGGAATGGCGCCTGCCGGAACGACTCGTTCGGTCCGGGTGCGCCTGCTAGAGTTCGGGCGAAGACTTACAGGTTAAACCATGGCCGATAAACCTGTTGTGAACAGGGCTGACAAGAGAGGTTTCCGGCGCCGTCGCATGCATCGGGGAAGCCTCAGGAAGATGATCGAAAGGGTGAGGGCCCTTTACGAGGGCAATTCGCACACGGCTTATCGATTCCGCTATGGGCTCCTGATCTTCGATGTCACGACGATCCTTTTCATCGTGGTGTCTTCTTTCCTGCCGCGCTTCGCCGCGATGGAATGGCTCGACACCATGATCGGTCTCGTCATCCTTGCCGATTTCTCGGCCCGTTTCGCCATCAGCCGAACCCCGTGGCGTGACCTCGCAAGGCCGAGCACTTGGGCCGATGTGGCCGCGATCGTGTCCTTCCTCGCGCCCATCGTCGGTGAAGGAATCGGTTTCCTGCGCATTCTTCGCACGGTGAGGCTCCTTCGGACCTATCAGCTCCTGTCGCGCCTCCGAGCCGACAGCAACTTCTTCCGACGGAACGAGGATCTCATCGTCGCCTCGGTCAATCTCGGCGTCTTCATTTTTGTCATGACCGGCTTCGTCTACGAGACCCAGCATCGGTCCAACCCGGCCATCGGCAATTACATCGACGCGCTCTACTTCACGGTCGCCGCGCTGACGACGACGGGGTTCGGCGACGTCACGCTCAGCGGAACGGTCGGGCGCCTGGTTTCCGTCGTCATCATGATCTTCGGCGTGACCCTGTTCCTGCGGCTGGTCCAGGTTCTCTTAAGGCCGCCGAAGATCCGTTTTCCATGTCCCGTCTGCGGCCTCCGCCTCCATGATCGGGATGCGATCCATTGCAAGGCGTGCGGGACCATCCTGAGCATTCCGGACGAGGGACAGGTTTAGGCGCCTGCCGCTCCCACCATTTCAGGCGTTAGGAATGACCGCCACGCCGCGCTGGCGCGTCAGGGAGATCGAGACCGGCGTGCCCGGTGCGATGGGCTCCTTGCGGCCATACTGAACCACGAACAGGGTGCCGATGGGGCTTTCCACATCGTATTCCACCTGCGTCCCGAGATAGGAGGCCTTCCGGACAGTGCCCGCCAGGACTCCCTCTCCGGCCGGGCCTTCCTCCAGAAGGATGGCATCGGGCCGCACCGCGAGCTTGACCGGGCCCGGATTCGCGCCGCGATGGGGCAGGGTAAGGACCACACCGCCGATGCGCACCTGCGCGTCGGAGCCCTCCCGGCTGAGGAGCGTGCCGTCGAGAATGTTCGCGTCGCCGATGAAGTCGGCCACGAACAGGTCGGCCGGCTCCTCGTAGAGTTCCCGCGGGGCGCCGGTCTGGGCGATGCGGGCATTCGACATCACGATGATGCGGTCGGAGACCGCGAGCGCCTCTTCCTGGTCGTGGGTCACATAGGCGACCGTCAGGTTCAGGCTCTGCTGCAATTCGCGGATGTCCTCACGCACCCGTCGCCGCAGCTTCGCGTCGAGGTTGGAGAGGGGCTCGTCGAAGAGCAGGACCTGCGGCTCGAGCACGAGGGCGCGCGCCACGGCGACGCGCTGCTGCTGGCCGCCGGACAATTCGGAGGGCGCGCGCTTCTCGAGGCCCGTAAGGCCTACGAGGCCGAGCTTCTCCATGGCCATCGCGTGGGCTTCCTTCTTCGGGATGCCTTGCACGGACGGCCCATAGGCCACGTTCTCCAGCACCGACATATGCGGGAAGAGCGCATAGGACTGGAACACCATGCTCACGTCGCGGTCGGCGGCCGAGAGGTTCGTGACGTCCCGGTTGCCGATCAGGATCTGGCCTTCGCTTGCCATTTCCAGGCCGGCGATCATGCGCAGGGTCGTGGTCTTGCCGCAGCCGGACGGGCCGAGCAGGGTCACGAGTTCCCCGGGCGCAATCGAGAAGGACACGCTGTCCACGGCCGTGACCTTGCCGTAGCGCTTGGTCACGTTGCGGAACTCCACGGAGGCCGCCTCCTTGCGGGTCGTTCGCGCGGCACCTGGGACGGAGAGGGAGGATACGTTGGACATCTGGTTCATGGCGCAGCCTGGATGGCGATGGGAGCAGTGTTGGTGCCGGCGCTGCGGCGACCCAGGCGCCGCTCGCCGACGGCGAACTGGATGGCGACGATCGCCAGGAGCATCACGAAGATGAGCACCGTCGAATACGCGATGGCAAGGCCGAACTCGCCCGCCTCGACGCGGCCGACGATATAGGTCGTGGCCATGTTGTACTCCGCCGTGACGAGGAAGATGACGGCGCTGACCGCGGTCATCGCGCGCACGAAGGAATAGACCAGCGAGGCTACGATGGCGGGGCGGAGCAGCGGCAGCACGATCCGGCGCATGGTGGTGGCCGACCGGGCGCCCAGCGTCAGGGAGGCCTCGTCGAGGCTCTTGTCGATCTGGCTCAGGGTCGCGATGCCGGAGCGCACGCCCACCGGCATGTTACGGAACACGAAGCACATCACCAGGATGAAGCCCGTGCCGGTGATTTCGATGGGCGGCACGTTGAAGGCCAGGATGTAGGATACGCCGACGACCGTGCCCGGAATGGCGAAGCTCAGGAGCGTGCCGAACTCGAAGGCGCGCTGGCCCGAGAAGCGCTGGCGCGTGAGGAGATAGGCGGTGAGCAGGCCGATGGCCGCGGTCAGCGGAGCCGAGAGCGCCGCGACCTTCACGGTGGCGAAGAAGGAATCCCAGGCGGAGCCCGAGAAGTACAGGCCCCACTCGGCCTGCTCGACCCGGAAGGCCGTGAGGAAATGGTCGAGGGTGGGCGTGTAGTCGCGGCCCATGGAGCGCACGAAGCCGCCGACGAAGATGATCACGTAGACCACGAGGGTGAACACGGCCCAGGGGATCGCCGTGAGATAGGACGCAAGGGCGACCCGGCGCGGCAGCGGCAGCGGAATGCCCGCATCGCCCTTGCCAGTGACCGTGGTGTAGACCTTTTTGCCGAGCCAGGCGTGCTGGAGCCAGAAGGCGCCGAGCGTGAATCCGAGCAGGATGATCGATAGAACCGCTGCGCGTCCCTGGTCCTGCTGCGCGCCGACCACCGCGAAGAAGATCTTGGTGGACAACACCTCGTAGTTTCCGCCGAGGACGAGGGGATTGCCGAAATCGGCGAGGCTTTCCACGAAGCCGAGCAGGAATGCGTTGGCGAGGCCTGGACGCATGAGCGGGAGGGTGACCGTGAGGAAGGTCGTCCAGCTCTTCGCGCGCAGGGTCTGGGAGGCTTCCTCGAGGGTGGGGCTGATGCCCTGGACCACCCCGATCAGCACCAGGAAGGCGATCGGCGTGAAGGCCAGGAGCTGGGAGATGAAGACGCCGGGCAGGCCGTAGATCCAGCGGGAGCGCGGAATGCCGAACCAGTCGTAGAGAACAGCCGAGAGGGCG
Source organism: Microvirga sp. 17 mud 1-3 (assembly GCF_003151255.1). NCBI lineage: Bacteria > Pseudomonadati > Pseudomonadota > Alphaproteobacteria > Hyphomicrobiales > Methylobacteriaceae > Microvirga > Microvirga sp. 17 mud 1-3. The sequence goes on along the minus strand of NZ_CP029481.1, from coordinate 3,499,914 downwards.
CCCGAGCGGCCGAAGAGCAGGATCAGCGCAAGGCCGATCACGAAGGGCGGCGTGATGATGGGCAGGACGCTCATGACGCGCAGCAGCTTCTTGAAGCGGAAGCTCGTGCGCGTGGCGATCAGCGCAAAGGCGAGGCCGAGCGCGGTGGTGCCGAAGGCCACGAGGATGCCGAGGAAGAGGGTGTTCCAGGCAACGCCGCAGCGCAGGTCGCCGGTCAGGCAGTCGAGGCCCCAGATCGACCGGTCCACAAACTTTTCCAGAAAGACCAGGGGGGCGAAATGGCCCGCATCGTCCGCGAAGGCACTGGCCAGGATGGTCGTGACGGGGAAGAACACGAACACGATGATGAGGGCGATGACCACGCCGATGGACGAGGTCACGAAGGCATCGCCCCGGCACCAGCCCCGGGCCGCAAGCCCGTGGCAGAGCAGGATGAGGAAGGCCGTGGCCGTGAGCGCGGCGCCGTAGCCCATGCCGGCCTGATGCGGGCCGGGCTCGCCGAAGAGCGACTTGAGGAAGTCGTAAGTCCAGCCGTTGAGGCCGATGGAGAAGCCCTGCAGCAGGATGAGGAGAAGGCCGAGGATGCCCGCCCCGGTCAGCCAGTCGGCCAGGGAGGCCGGGTCGGGCCGCATGGCGGGGCGCAGCAGCATGAGCAGCGGGGCGATGACCGGCAGGAGCCACCATGCGCCCTTCAGGCCGAGCACCAGGCCCGATCCGCCCACAAGAGCATCCGTCCAGCCGACGGAAGCAGCGCGATCGAAGCCATACCAGGGCAGGAGCGCGTAACCGATCCAGCCCAGGACGATCCAGCCGAGGGTTGCCCGCGACATATCCATCCTCGCACGAATCCTTGGAGGGGCGCCGAGGCCGTCCTCCAGGGGTGTTCACCAATGACAAAAAAGCGGCGAGGCCTTGCGGGCCTCGCCGAACGGAAGACCGGGCCGACTATTTCGGCAGGTTTTTCACCTCGTTGTCCCACTTGGACAGGAGACGCTTGCGCTCCTCCGAGGAACCGTACTTCGCGAAGTCGAAGTTGATCAGCTTGATTTCTTCGAGCTTCGGAGCCTGCGGCGGAACCGGCGTGCTCTTGTTCGACGGCACCTGGTAGGACTTGGCCTCCGCGCCGAGCTTCTGCGCCGCGGGGGTCAGCGCCCAGTCGTAGAACTTCTTGGCGCTGTCCATGTTCTTGGCGCCCTTGATGATCGACATGGAGCCGATCTCGTAGCCCGTGCCCTCGCAGGGGGCGACGACCTTCACGGGAGCCTTGTCCACCACCATGGTCACGATGTCGTGCATGAACGCGATGCCGACCGTGGTCTCGCCGAGCGCCATGGCCTTGGCCGGAGCGGCGCCGGACTTGGTGTACTGGTTGATGTTCTTGTGCAGGGACTTGAGATAGTCGAAGCCCTTATCCTCGCCCATGATCTGGACGATGGTGGCCAGCAGCGTATAGGCCGTGCCGGAGGAGTTCGGGTCCGCCATCTGGACCTCGTCCTTCAGCTTGGGATTGAGCAGATCGGCCCAGCATTTCGGCTCGGCGACGCCCTTCGACTTGATGAGCTCGGTGTTGTAGCCGAAGCCGAGCGCGCCCGAATAGATGCCGACCGTGCGGTTCTTGGACTGCTCCCACTGGCGCACCGCCCAGTCCTGAAGCTCGCCGAGCTTGGGCGACTTGTACTCGACCGTGAGGCCTTCCTCGGCGGCCTGCATGTGCGGGTCGCCCGTGCCGCCCCACCAGATGTCGGCGCGGGGATTGGCGGACTCCGCCTTGACCTGGGCGTAGATCTCGCCCGAGCTCTTGCGGGTCATCGAAACCTTGATGCCCGTCTCCCGCTCGAAGGCGGTCGTCATGGCCCGGCACCATTCTTCCTGCACGCCGCAATACATCACGAGCGCGCCCTGGGCCTGGGCCGAAGCGGCCGACAGGAACGACAGGGCCGCGGTGGTGCCGGCCAGCATCGTGGCCGCAATGAAGGTCTTCTTCAGTTTCACTTGGATCCTCCCACGTGGATGGTATTTTGTTTTTCTTGGTCGGCTAAGCTCCAATCAATAGGCCTGCCGGTCAAGACCCTTGAATGCGTCTTTCGAGGGATCGGGCGAAAGCCCGGTCCCGCAAGCGAAAAAGCCCCTTTGCCTGTGGAAAAGAGGCCCGGGAGCGGGCATCAGGCCGCCGCTTTGCCGATGCGGATGCCCGTGGCGGCCGTGACGGGGCCGGCGAGCTCCGGCGTGCAGGCGAGCACCGGGTTCCCCGTGCGGAGCCCGTCGCCGGCCAGGAAGTCGTTGGTCACGCCTCCGGCTTCCTCGACGATCAGGAGCCCGGCCAGGACGTCCCAGGCATTGATGTGGAGTTCGCAATAGGCGTCGATCCGGCCGTCCGCCACATACACGATCCCGAGGGTCCCGGAGCCGCCGCGGCGCACGTTGGCGCCGGCCTGCTTCAGGCGCTCCACCATGGCCAGATAAGGCTCGGACGGCATCCGGGCGGACCAACCGGCCTCCACGGTGGCCTGGCGGAGATCGGCGAGCCCGCTCACATGGATGGGCTTGCTGTTCAGGGCCGCGCCGCCACCGCGCCGGGCCGTGTAGAGTTCGTCGTGCATCACGTCGAGAACGATGCCGATCTCGACCCGTTCGTCCCGAAGGAATGCGATGGAGACGGCGAAATGCGGGATGCCGCGGGCGAAATTCGCCGTTCCGTCGATGGGGTCCACCACCCAGACATCCCGCTCGAAGGAGCCGCCGCCCTCCTCGCCGAAGAAGGAATCCTGCGGGAAAAGCGCCAGGAGGCGGCTCCTGATGAGCTCCTCCACCTCGGAATCCGTGGCCGTGAGGAAGTCCTGCGGACCCTTCATGTCGGCGCGCTGCGAGCGGGGCCGTTCGAGGAAACGCCGGCGCGCCAGGGCTCCGGCTTCCCGCGCGACCGCGCAGGCCGCTTCGAAACGCGTGTTCAGATCGTCTTGCATGGTTGAGTATCCGCCCCGGGACCGGGCCCGGCCGGCCGTTGCCGGGCATTCATTTGGGTTGTCGTACGGTCTGGAACCGCTCGTCCCGAAACAGGTTCGGAACTTTGCGGTTTGGTTGTTGATTAGCCGGCTCAAATCAATCAGATTTGAGCCCTCACCTCAAGAGAGCCTCTTTCAGCAGAGAATGCCCAAAAAAGCCATCAGTCTTCCCAACGGCGAACTGTGCCAGGTCGCGGCCCTTCCGTTCCGGATCAAGGACGGGAAGGTCGAGGTGCTTCTCGTCACCTCGCGGGAGACCAAGCGGTGGCTCATTCCCAAGGGCTGGCCCATGAAGGGCAAGAAGCCGCACAAGGCGGCCGCCCAGGAGGCTGTCGAGGAGGCGGGCGTCAAGGGCTCCATCCAGAACAAGCCCATCGGGCATTACGAGTACTGGAAGCGCCGGACCGAGCATTTCGACCTGTGCCGGGTCGAGGTTTACCCGCTCGAAGTCTCCAAGCAGCTCAAGACCTGGCGCGAGAAGGGCCAGCGCGACGCCCAGTGGTTCGACGTGGAGGATGCGGCCTACCGGGTCCTGGAGCCGGCGCTGGCCGAGCTCATCCGTGGACTGCCGGCTCATCTGTGAGCCCTGATCCCCTCTCTGGCCGGGACGGAAATTTCGGGTCGCGAGGGAACGCAACGATTCCCAGAAAGTCTTCCTTAGCGTTACCCGGCCGACGCCCGGCCGGTCCTTGCGCGTTTACGGGAGACGGGAATGAAAGCGCTTCGCTGGTACGGGAAGGGAGACATTCGCTGCGAGTCGGTTCCCGATCCGGAGATCGAGGAGGCCCGCGACGCAATCATCAAGGTGACGAGCTGCGCCATCTGCGGATCCGACCTGCACCTCTACGACCATTTCATGCCCGGCATGGAAAAGGGCGACATCATGGGCCACGAGACCATGGGCGAGGTGGTCGAGGTCGGATCGTCCGTCAAGAATCTGAAGGTCGGCGACCGGGTCGTGATTCCTTTCACGATCATCTGCGGGGAGTGCGACCAGTGCCGGCGCGGTAATTTTTCAGTCTGCGAGCGCACCAACCGTAACGCCAATCTCGCCGCCAAGGCCTTCGGCCATACGACGGCGGGGCTGTTCGGCTATACCCATCTCACCGGCGGCTATGCGGGCGGACAGGCAGAATACCTGCGCGTGCCCTATGCGGACACGACCCATGTGAAGATCCCCGACGGCATTCCGGACGAGAAGGTCCTGTTCCTGAGCGATATCTTCCCCACCGGATGGCAGGCGGCCGTCCAGTGCGACATCGAGCCGACCGACACGGTCGCCATCTGGGGTGCGGGACCGGTCGGCCAGATGGCGATCCGCAGTGCCCTCCTGCTCGGGGCCCGGCAGGTGATCGCCATCGACTGCGTTCCCGAGCGCCTGAGCATGGCGCGGGCAGGCGGCGCGATCACCATCAATTTCCAGGAAGAGAGCGTCATCGAACGCCTCAACGAGCTGACGAGCGGCAAAGGCCCTGAAAAGTGCATCGATGCGGTCGGCATGGAGGCGCATGTGTCCCTGACGCATCCGGACACGATCCTCGACCGCGCCAAGCAGGCCGTCATGCTCGAATCCGACCGGCCGCACGTGCTGCGGGAGATGATCTATGTCTGCCGTCCTGCGGGCGTCCTGTCCGTGCCGGGCGTCTATGGCGGGCTCCTCGACAAGATCCCGTTCGGCGCCCTCATGAACAAGGGCCTCACGGTCCGCACCGGCCAGACCCACGTGAACCGGTGGACCGACGATCTGCTGCGGCGGATCCAGGAGGGGCAGATCGATCCCTCCTTCGTGATCACCCACACGGTCGGCCTCGAAGAGGGGCCGCAGATGTACGAAACGTTCCGCGACAAGAAGGACGGCTGCGTCAAGGTCGTCCTCAAGCCCCAGTGAGGTTTCCCCATGGCTCAGCACCGATACGATCGTTCCCGCCGCCGCTCGCCGGCCTCCGCAGAGACGATGGCCCGTGGGCTTGGCTGGTTCAGCCTCGCGCTCGGCGCCGCCGAAGTGCTGGGTGCCAGGAGCATGGCGCGCTGGCTCGGCATGGAGGATCACGAGCGTCTCATCCGGGCCTACGGCATGCGCGAGATCGCCACCGGAATCGGCATCCTCTCGCAGCGGGATCCGACACCCTGGATCTGGGGGCGTGTCGCCGGCGATGCGCTCGATCTCGCAACGCTCGGCAACGCCCTGCGCGATCCGCGGGCGCATCGCGACCGGGTTGCGGTGGCCTTCGGGGCCGTGGCGGGCGCGACCGTCCTCGATGTGGCCTGTGCCAATGCATTGACGGGGCAGGAAACGCAACCGCGCGGACGAGCCGTCGATTACAGCGACCGCAGCGGCCTGCCGCAGCCGCCCCAGAGGATGCGCGGTGCCGCAAGAGATTTCCAGGCGCCGCGGGACATGCGCATCCCCGATGCCCTGCGTCCCTACAAGCAGCCCCAAAGCCCTGGACGGCCGATGCCGTCCATGTAACCCTGGGCGCATGAAGAAACCTCGGCTCTTCACCATCGGCTATGAGGGAGCGGATCTCGACCGCTTCCTCACCACCCTGCAGGATGCGGGCGTCGCCGTGCTTGCCGACGTGCGGGCCGTGGCCCTGTCGCGCAAGCGCGGCTTTTCGAAATCCGCGCTGCGGGAGGCCTTGTCCCAACGGGAGATCGGCTACGACCACTTCATCCGTCTCGGTACCCCAAAGGAGGGGCGCCAGGCCGCCCGCGCCGGCGACGCCGCCATGATGAAGCGGATCTATTGCGAAGAGGTCCTCACCACGCCGGAGGCCGAGGAGGCCTTCGAGCAGCTGGCCGACCTTGCGCAGCAGCAGCCGGTCTGCCTCCTGTGCTTCGAGCGCGATCCCGCTATCTGTCATCGCCGCATTCTCTCGGACCGCCTGCGCGACCGGGGCATGCAGGTGGTTGACCTCACGGTCGTCTGACGGTCGGCATCGTGGGAGTTGCGTGATGGATCCCATCGTCGAGGCGGTCAGCAGCCATCCGACGCACGCCTTCAGCAAGACGAAGCGGGACCGTATCCGCCTCCTCGCCGGGCTCGGTGTCGAAGGGGATGCCCATGCGGGCGAGACCGTCCGCCACCGCTCGCGGGTCGCAAAGGACCCGACGCAGCCGAACCTCCGGCAGGTCCACCTGATTCATGCGGAGCTTCACGACGAACTGCGCCTGAAGGGCTTTCGCGTCCTGGCCGGAGAAATGGGCGAGAACGTTACCACGCGGGGAATCGATCTCCTGTCCTTGCCGGCCGGCACACGGCTTCGCCTCGGCCCTGAGGCGCTCGTGGAGGTGACGGGCCTGCGCAATCCGTGCGTCCAGATCGACCGTTTTCAAAAGGGCATGATGGCGGCCGTGCTCGACCGGGACCCGGACGGCAAGCTCGTCCGCAAGGCGGGGATCATGGGCATTGTTCTAGAGGGCGGCGAGATTCGGCCGGGTGATGCGATCCGCGTGGAGCTTCCGGCGCCGCCTCATCGGCAGCTCGCTCCCGTGTGAGGAAACGGCGCACCACGATTCCGAGTGATCTGTCGGATCACATCTTTTGATGAAGTTCTGAGCACGAAAAACCTGAAAATATCCCTGCGGCCGTTGCCAGGAGCGACAATATCCGGTACGTCTTCATCAGGTTCATTTCTTGATGAGGGAGGATTGCATGGCAGTTGTCGCACGCTTGCGCAATGTTCCTCCCGTGTTCGGACTTTAGGTCGAACGCTCCGGGCTCCGAGAGCCCGATAGAAAACCTCCTTTCGTCGATTTCGTGAACGCGAGCCGCGGCGTCCGAGCGCCGCCACATCCGCCGTTCCGCCAATTTCAGGAGAGGTCCGCCCCGTGCGGACCGATCATCCCATGAGTCAGCAGAAGAGACGCGGGGACGCGACCCGCGACGTTTTGAGTTTCACGTTCCGGCATTGGCGCCGCGAACCGAAATACGTTCTCCTCATCGTCGTCACCATGATGGCCGCGACGCTCGCGGACGTGTTCATGCCGGTCTTCGCGGGCCGCCTCGTCGACGCCATCTCGCTCGGGGCGAGCGACCGGGACGCCGCGTTGTCCGGCGCGCTGAGCGCCTTCATCGTCATGACGGGGCTCGGCCTCGTGATGGTCCTCCTGCGCCATCTGGCTTTCTACGGCATCGTCGAGATGACGCTGCGGGTCATGTCGCGCGTTGCGCAGGATGCCTTCGCGCGGGTGCAGCGATTCTCGACCGACTGGCACGCCAACAGCTTCGCCGGCTCCATTGTGCGCAAGATCACCCGCGGCATGTGGGCGCTCGATCTCCTGCACGACACGCTCCTGCTCGCGCTCCTGCCATCGCTCGTGGTGCTGATCGGCTCCATGGTCGTCCTCGGGCTGCACTGGCCCGTCATGGGGCTGGTGATCGCCATCGGCACGGTGACTTACATCGCCATGACGGCGCTCCTGTCCACCCTCTACGTGGCGCCTGCGGCGCGGCTGGCGAATGCCTGGGACACGCGGATGGGCGGCACCCTGGCCGATGCCCTGAGCTGCAACGCGGTCGTGAAGGCGTTCGGCGCGGAGATCCGAGAGGATTCGCGGCTGAAGGGCGTGCTGGACAAGTGGGAGAACCGCACCCGGCGGGTCTGGCAGCGCGGCACGAACAGCGGCACGACGCAGCTCGTGGCGCTCCTCATTATCCGCGCGGCCATCATCGGCACGGCGGTTTGGCTCTGGTGGGAGAACCGCGCCTCGCCCGGCGATCTCGCCTATGTACTGACGACCTACTTCGTCATCCACGGCTACCTGCGCGATGTGGGCATGCACATCAACAACCTGCGCCGGTCCGTGAACGACATGGAGGAGCTGGTGTCGATCTACGACGAGCCCATCGGGATCAAGGATCGTCCGGCGGCGCCTGCGATCCGCATCGAGAGAGGCGAGATCGTCTTCGACCACGTGGACTTCCACTATGCGGGCCACGCGACGCCGCTCTATCGGGACCTGTCGCTCACGGTCCGCGCGGGCGAGCGGGTCGGGCTCGTCGGTCCGTCCGGCTCGGGCAAGACGACGCTCGTCAAGCTCGTGCAGCGGCTCTACGACGTGTCGGACGGGCGCATCCTGATTGACGGTCAGGACATCGCGGCGGTGCGTCAGGCGTCGCTACGGTCGCAGATCGCCATCGTGCAGCAGGAGCCGATCCTGTTCCACAGGACGCTCGCCGAGAACATCGCCTATGCGCGCCCCGGCGCCACGATGGCCGAGATCGAGCGGGCGGCGCGGCTCGCCAATGCGCACGACTTCATCGAGCGCCTGCCCAAGGGCTACGGAACCCTCGTGGGCGAGCGCGGCGTGAAGCTCTCGGGCGGCGAGCGCCAGAGGGTCGCCATCGCGCGGGCCTTCCTGGCGGATGCGCCGATCCTGATCCTGGACGAGGCGACCTCCGCGCTCGACTCGGAATCGGAGGTGCTGATCCAGCAGGCGATGGAGCGGCTCATGGAAGGCCGAACCTCCATCGTCATTGCCCACCGGCTCTCCACCGTCCGGGCGCTGGATCGCATCCTGGTCTTCGACAAGGGGCGGATCGTCGAGGAGGGCACCCATCAGGCCCTCTACCGCCGGCAGGGGCTCTACCGGCGCCTCTGCGACCACCAGGGTCTGGAGTTCGGCGCCACGGAGCGGGCCGGGCAGGCGGCGGAGTAAGGCTCCCGTCAGGGCGTGCAGGCCAACGCGACTGCGGAGGCCCGCATCGTGCTCACGAGATCGGCGGCGCTCATCGGTGCTGCCGGTCTCGCCCCGCCCGCCGCGAGGCTGGGGAAGATCTTAATGGCTTCTGGTGCGGGGACGACCGGGTAGAGGGTGCTCGGCACGATCCCGGCCACCTTGCGCGGATTGGCCGGCAGGGCGCCCACGAATCCGGTGAGCGCACCCGTTCCGTCGAAGACGGGCGCGCCGCTCGCGCCGGGCTGGAGCGGAGCTGCGAGCGCGGCTTTGCCCGAGCGCGTTCCCGCGACGGCATTGAGCCGGAGCCCCTCGCCGTCGTTTCCGAAAGCGAGCACCAGAACCGGCGCGCCGTCGTCCGAGGATGAGGCTGTGGAAAGCTGGGCGGGCTTGGCGTTCAGGTCCTGTACGGTTTCCAGCAGGAAGGGGCCGCTGCCCTTGACCTGCTGCACCTTCACGTCGCCGACGCGCACCTCCTTGCACCGGTCCACCGGCGCGGCCGTGAGGACCTGCCGTGTGCCCACTGCGAGGCCGGTGCCGAAAGGCGCCGATCCGCCGCCGGGTGCGGCCCTCGGGACAGGCGCGGACTGCGCAACGGTCGGGGCCGGTGCGGCCGGTGAGGATTCCGGGAAAGGCACGAACGAATTGGCGATGGCGACCACCAGACGGTCGGTTTGGGCTGCAACGGATTTATCGTAGCCGATCGAGAAGGCCCGGATGCCCCCCGGACCGTCCGCGTAGCGCGTGTAGAACTTGCCGGTCGGCGTCTCTCCGGCGATCACGAAGAAGTCGGGCCGCAGCACCTTGTAGGTGACGGCGCGGCCGGGCGTCTTGATGGCGAGGTTGCGCTCGTAGAGGGAGGCCAGCGTCGCGTCCGCGGGGGCGACGCGGGTGTCGAGGGTGATCTTCCCATCCGGGCTCTGCCAGCGGCTTCCTCCGTTGGGATTGTCGCCCTGCCTGACGAGGAGGCGCGACGGCACGCCGATCCGCACGCCCGTGCGCGCATCCATAAGGGTTTCGAAGCCCGCGGCGGAAACGGCGCTCTTCAGCCCGGCCTGAAGAGCCGTTCGGTCGGCCGCGCTCGGAATGCCTGTCGCCGGCCTGCCGGCCCGCCTTTGGAACGCCGCGATCGCTTCGAAGGTCTGGCGCCCGAAGGTGCCGTCCGCCACGCCGCTATAGTCGCCGCTCCAGATCAGGCTCTCCTGGATCGCCCGCCTTTCCGCTTCGGGCAGGGCCTCGAAGGCGCCCCGCGCAGCCTCGGTCGCCGCAGGGTCCGGGGTTCGCGCGGCGGGGGCGGGCTGCGCCTTGGCCGGCAATCCTGCGCCCGCGCCGAGGGAGGCCAGGGCGACACACAGGTGCAGGATAGGGCGCAGGCAAGCGCGATTCATCTGGCGTCTCCCTCAAGATCCGGATTATTTTCGCAGAGCCCGTTCCCAAACACCAGACGGTGGAACCCTTTCATGAAATATCCGTCCGCCCTTCTCGCAGGCATTGTCCTGGCCATCGCGATTCCGACCTCGGGCGCATTCGCCCAGAGCGCCCCCGCCACGCCCTGCGACTCGGAGACCTCCACCTACGCTCAGAGCGCCTGCCTGGACAAAGCCCTGAAGGCCGCCGACGGGGAACTCAACGGCGTCTACAAGAAGGCGCTGGCTGCCATCGACAAGAGCGGCGACATGTCCGCCGAGCAGCGCCGCAACTGGAAGCAGGCCCTTCAGAAGGCCCAGCGGGCCTGGGTGGCGTTCCGCGATGCGGATTGCGGCGAGCCGGTCGGCTACGAGTGGTTCCAGGGCACCGGTATGGGTCCGGCGACGCTTGCCTGCGACCTGCAGAAGACGAAGATCAGGACCCAGGAACTGACGGACCGTTACCTTAACCGGTAGGCCACATAAACCTTTGACACCCCCTGGGGGCCATGACAAACCACGGGCCAATTGTTCCGTGGTTTCGTTGTGAAAGCCTTTTCCCCCGACCGTCTGTTGAATCACCCACGCCTCCAGGCCCTGATCCGGCGGCGCGAGGTGCCGTTCGTCATGCTGGCGGCCGTGGTCGGGGCGGTCTCGGGCGTCATCGTCTCGGCCATGGGCTTCATCGTGCGGCTGCTGCACAGCCTGCTCTTCGAGATCACCCTGGACGAAAGCCTGAGCGCGCTCTCGTCCATCGAGCCGCGCCATGCCCTCATCCCGGCCCTCGGCGGAGCATTGGTAGGCTTGAGCGCCTGGCTCGTCTCCCGCTACCGGTCGACCCACCTCGTGGACCCGATCGAGGCCAACGCCCTCCATGGGGGCCGCCTGTCCTTGAGCGACAGCGCGATCGTGGGCATTCAGACCATCCTGTCCAATGGGTTCGGCGCCTCGGTGGGCCTGGAGGCCGGCTACACGCAGATGGGATCCGGCATCGCCTCCTGGGCCGCGCGGCGCCTGAACCTGCGCCGGAGCGACGTGCGCGTCCTCGTAGGGTGCGGTGCAGCCGGCGCCATCGCGTGCGCGTTCAATGCGCCGTTCACCGGCGCGTTCTACGGCTTCGAACTGATCATCGGCGTCTATTCCATCGCGACCGTCGCGCCCGTCATGGCCGCCACGCTCGCGGCCGTCCTGGTCGGCCATGTGCTCCAGACGGCCCCGAATCTCATCGACGTGCCGCCCGTGCCGGAGCTGACGGCCGGGGATTACTTCCCGTTCCTCCTGCTCGGGCTGGTGGCGGGCGGCGTGTCGGTCGGGATCATGCGGCTCGTGACTCTGGTCGAGCGGGCCTTCGTGGCCACGCGCTGCCCGCCGATCTTCCGGCCTGCCATCGGAGGGCTGGCGGTCGGAGGAATCGGGCTCTTCGTCCCGCAGGCCCTGTCGGCCGGTCACGGGGCGCTTCACATCCAGTTGGAGAGCGGGCTCGGCCTCTGGATGCTGGCGCTGCTCTTCGCCGCCAAGGTTGCGGCCTCGGCGATCTCCCTCGGCTCGGGTTTCCGCGGCGGCCTGTTCTTCGCGTCCCTTCTCCTCGGGGTGCTCCTTGGCAAGATCTTCGCCATCGTGGCCGGGCCGATCATGCCGCTTGCGGTGGACCCGGTGGTCTCCGCCATTGTCGGCATGGCGTCGCTCGCGGTCGGCATTGTCGGCGGGCCGCTGACCATCACGTTCCTGGCCCTCGAGACGACGGGCGATCTCGCCATCAGCGGGATCGTGCTCACGGCCTCGATCATGGCCGCCATCGTGGTGCGCCAGACCTTCGGCTATTCCTTCTCCACATGGCGCCTGCACCTGCGCGGCGAGACCATCCGCAGCGCGCAGGACGTGGGCTGGCTGCGCAGCCTGACCGTCGGGCGGATGATGCGGCGCGACGTCAAGACCATCCAGATCCCCGCAACCCTGACGGAATTCCGTCGGAAGTTCCCGCTCGGCTCCGCGCAGCGGGTCGTGGCCGCCGACGAGGCAGGCCGCTATGCGGGCATCATCCTCGTCCCTGAGGCCTACGGGTCCGGCCTGGAGGCCGATGCGGGCGACAACATCGCGTCCCTCCTGCGCTACCGGGACGACATGCTGGTCCCGGCCATGAACGTGAAGGAGGCGGCGAGCATCTTCGACCAGACTCAGAGCGAAGAGCTCGCGGTGGTGGACAATGGACAGAACCGCAAGGTCCTGGGGCTCCTGACCGAGAGCCACCTCCTGCGCCGCTACAGCGAGGAGCTCGATAAGGCCCATCGCGGCGCTCTCGGCGAGGAGACCGTGAACGAGGGCATGCGCCGGGAGCACCAGGCCTGACGGAGCACACGCTCCACGGCGTCTCGCCTCACACTGCGCATCAGCAGAATTTTTTCATCGCGAACCGAATCCCCCTCCGCCCAAAAATGCTCTAGGCTCTCGCCGCACGGAAGGGCAGGGGAGAATCCATGATCCGTCGTTTGATGCGCGCGGCCGTCATTGCCGTTGGGATGATGGCCGGATCCCTCATGGATGGGTCCCTGCCGGCTCATGCCCAGCAGGCGCAGAAGCCTTTCGTCAGCGACGAACTGGCGAGCCAGGCCGTGCGGCTGGAGCAGGCGCTGAAGAAGGAGAGCGCAGGCTTCGCGGGCGACCGGAACGCCGCCGCCCTGCGCCGCAGCGGCGAGACGATGCTGGGGCGCGGCCTCGCCAACCAGGCCATGAACGCCTTCGCGGCGGCGATCGCCCTCGAGCCCGGAAATGCGGCCAACTGGACCGGCTATGCCCGTGCGGCTCTCGCGGTCGTCCCCGGCGACAATTGGGAGGAGCGGGAGAACCTGCAGAACCGTCGGCTCGCCGCTTCCTTCGCGGCCTATCAGCGGGCCATGACCCCAGCGGGCGAGGCCGCGGCGCTGGCCCTTCTCGGGCAGGCTTATGCGGCGCAGCAATATTGGCGCCCGGCCCTCAATGCCTATGCGGCGAGCCTTCAGCTCAAGGACGATCCCGCCATCCGCGCCGTCTATGAGCCGCTGCGCGAGGAGCATGGCTTCCGCGTCCTCGACTTCAAGGTGGATTCCGACGCTGCCTCGCCCCGGGTGTGCTTCCAGTTCTCGGATCCGCTCGCGGCCGGCAAGGTCGATTTCGCGCCCTTCGTGGCCGTCTCGGGCAATGCGAGCCCAGCGGTTTCGGTCGAGGGGCAGCAGCTTTGCGTCGATGGCCTGAAGCACAGCGAGCGCTATGCGGTGGTGCTGCGGCAGGGCCTGCCGTCCTCCGTCGGCGAGAGCCTCCTGGCCTCCGCCGATTACGAGATCTACGTGCGCGACCGTGCTCCCCAGGCCCGGTTCACGGGCCGCAACTATGTCCTGCCGAGCACCGGGCAGGAGGGCATCCCGGTCGTATCCGTCAACACCCGCAAGGTGGACGTGGAGGTTTACCGGATCGGCGACCGCAGCCTTCTGCCGACCGTGCGATCCTACGATTTCCTCGGCCAGCTCTCGCGCTATTCCGCCGCCGAAATCGGTCGCGAGAAGGGCGTGAAAATCTGGAGCGGCACGCTCGACACCGCCTCCGAACTCAACCGGGACGTGATCACGGCCTTCCCGGTCATGGAAGCGGTCGGCAGGCTGGAGCCCGGCATCTACGTGATGACCGCCAAGCCCAATGACGGCGACCCGCCGGGCAGCTCGGGCGACGAGGATTTCGGCAATATCGCCACGCAATGGTTCGTGGTGTCGGATCTCGGGCTGACGGCCTTCACGGGCAAGGGCGGCGTCCAGGTCTTCGTGCGCTCGCTTGCGAGCGCAGCACCGAGGGCCGACGTGGAGATCCGGCTCGTGGCCCGCAACAACGAGGTGCTGGCCACGAAGAAGACCGACGCGACGGGCGTCGCCCAGTTCGATCCGGGCCTTGCCAAGGGCGAGGGCGGTCTTGCACCCGGCCTCGTGGTCGCGACCATGGGGGACGATTACGGCTTCCTCGATCTCGGTTCGGCGGCCTTCGACCTGAGCGACCGGGGCGTCAAGGGACGCGTCGTTTCGGGTACTATGGATGCGTATCTCTACACGGAGCGGGGCGTCTATCGCACCGGCGAGACCGTGGCGCTCACGGCGCTCCTGCGCGACGTCAGGGGCACGGCCGTGCCCAATGTCCCGCTCACCCTCGTGGTCCGCCGTCCGGACGGGGTGGAATACCGTCGCGCCTTGGTGGAGGACCAGGGGCTCGGCGGGCGCGCCCTGTCGATCCCGATCCTGCCGGGTTCTTTACGCGGCACTTGGCGGATCGCCGCCTACACGGACCCGAAGGGCCCCTCCGTCGGCGAGACGAGCTTCCTCGTCGAGGATTACGTGCCCGAGCGGCTGGAGGTGAACCTTCAGCCGAAGGCCGAGGCCCTGCGCCCGGGCCAACCCGCCCCCATCGACCTGTCGGCCCGCTATCTCTACGGCGCGCCGGGCGCTGACCTCACGGTGACGGGCGAGGTCGCGGTTGCGGCAGCGGCTGCGAGCGGCGTGAAGGGGCTCGAGGGTTTCGCGGTCGGCCTCGACGACGAGGCCGTCGAGGCCTCCACGGTCGAGATCGAGCAGGCCGCCACGACGGATGCGCAGGGGCGCGCCAGTCTCCAGATCCCGGTCCAGAACGTCGGAGCGCCGCGTCCCACCGAGGCCCGCATCACCCTTCGCGTCGCGGAGGCCGGAGGGCGGGCCGTGGAGCGCAGCGTGACGCTCCCGATCCTGCCGAAAGGTCCTGTGGTCGGTGTGCGCAAGAACTTTTCAGGCCAGCTCGGTGAGGGCGCGAACGCCACCTTCGACGTGGTCCTCGCGGATCCTGCGGGCAAGCGCCTCGCGGGTCCGGCGACCTGGAACCTCTACAAGATCGAGCGGCGCTATCAATGGTACAATTCGGACGGGCGCTGGAGCTATGAGCCGGTCAAGAACACCCGCCGCGTCGCGGACGGACGCATCGACGTGAAGGCGGATGCGCCGGCGCGTATCTCGGCGCCCGTGGAATGGGGCACCTATCGGCTCGACGTGAGCGCTGCCGATCTCGGCGACACGGCCCAGACCAGCCTGTCCTTCACGGTGGGGTGGTCGGGCGACCAGACGGCCGACACGCCGGACCTTCTCGACATGACACTCGACCGGGCGAGCTACCGTGCGGGCGACACCATGAAGCTGCGGCTCAACCCGCGCTTCGCCGGCAAGGCGACCCTCGCGGTCGTGAGCGACAAGGTGCAGGACATCCGCGTGGTGGATGTGGCGGCGTCCGGCACGGATGTGAGCCTGCCCGTCAAGGCCGAATGGGGCCCGGGAGCCTACATCGTCGTCATGGCGCATCGCCCGCTCGACAAAGCGGCGCGGCGCATGCCGGGGCGCGCGCTCGGCACCGCCTGGTTCGAGATCGACCGGGAGGCGCGCTCGCTTGCCGTCAACCTCAACGCTCCTGACAAGATCCGCCCGCGTGGGACCTTGAGCCTGCCGGTCAAGGTCGAAGGGCTGAGGCCCGGCGAGGAGGCGCGGATCACCGTCGCGGCCGTGGATGTGGGCATCCTCAACCTCACCCGCTACGAGGCACCGAACCCGACGAGCCACTTCTTCGGGCAAAAGCAGCTCTCCTCCGAGATCCGCGACCTCTACGGCTATCTCATCGACGGCATGCAGGGCACCCGCGGCGCGATCCGCTCCGGCGGCGACATGGAGCCGAAGCCTCTTGATGGCATCCCGCCGACCCAGGAGCCGCTCGCGCGCTATTCGGGCGTCGTGACGGTCGGGCCCGACGGCACCGCGCATGTGGATTTCGAGATCCCGGCCTTCAACGGCACCGTGCGCGTGATGGCGGTTGCCTGGACAAAGGAACGGGTCGGCAGCGCATCCGCCGACGTGATCGTGCGCGATCCCGTGGTGCTCGCCGGCACGATGCCGCGCTTCCTGTCGGTGGGCGACCGTTCGCGGTTCTTCCTTCAGATCGACAATGTGGAGGGCCCGGCCGGGGATTATACGGTCGATCTCGACATTCGCGGAGGCGTGATCGTCGCGGCCGATGCCATGCGCTCGACCGTGAAGCTCGCCGAGAAGGCGAAGGGCAGCGTCGCCATTCCGGTCACGGCCGGCGGGCAGGGCCCGGCGATTGTGGACGTCACCCTCAAGGGGCCGGGGATCGGAGAATTGTCGCAGCGCTTCGCGGTCACGATCCAGCCCGGCACCGGGGCGCTCACCCGCCGCACGGTGCGCAGCCTCGATCCGGGTGCGAGCGTCACCCTCTCGCGGGATCTCGTGGCCGACATCCTCGCCGGAAGTGGCGCCGTGTCCCTGTCGGTCTCGCCGATGGCGAGCCTCGACGTACCGGGGCTCCTCCAGGCCCTCGACCGCTATCCTTACGGCTGCACCGAGCAGGTGGTCAGCCGCGCCCTGCCGCTGCTCTACGTCAACACGCTCGCCGAGGAGGAGAAGCTCTCCCTCGACGAGAAGGCGGACGAGCGGGTGCGTTCGGCCATCGAGCGCATCCTGGCACGCCAGGATTCCAACGGCTCCTTCGGTCTGTGGAGCGTCGGCGGGGACGACATCTGGCTTGATGCCTATGCGATGGACTTCCTGACCCGGGCGCGGGAACGTGGCTTCGCGGTGCCGCAAGTGGCTTTCACGCTTGCCCTCGACCGGTTGCGCAACTTCGTGGCCAACACCACGCAGGTGGAGGACAACGCCGCGAACCTCGCCTATGCGGCCTATGTGCTGGCGCGCAACGGGCGCCCGGTCATGGGCGATCTGCGCTATCTGGCCGACACCAAGCTGGGTGAGTTCCGCTCGGCTCTGGCGCGCGGCCAGATCGCCGCCGCCCTGGCCCTGCTGGGCGACCGGGGCCGAGCCCAGAAGGCTTTCGCGTCCGCCGTCGATCAACTGCGGAGTGAGAAGGATACGGGCGATTACCGGGCCGATTACGGGTCGCGCCTGCGTGACGGGGCGGGGCTTCTCACCCTCGCGTCCGAGACCGACAGCGTGCCGGCCGTCATGCAGCCGGTCGCGAGGGTCATCGAGGAGGAGCGCGGCACCCGGCGCACCAGCACGCAGGAGGAGGCCTGGCTCGTGCTCGCAGCCCAGGCCGTGGCCCGCGACGCGCAGGCGATGGTGCTCAAGGTGGATGGTTCGGAGCGGAAGGGCGCCTTCTACCGCACCTATCGGGATGCCGCCTTGAACGACGGTTCCGTCACCCTGGCCAATGCGGGGCCGGCCGCCGTCCAGGCGGTCGTCACCGTGACGGGCAACCCGGTCGAGCCGGAGCCCGCCTTGTCGCGCGGCTACACGGTGGAGCGCAGCTACTACCGGCTCGACGGCAGTCAGGTTCAGCCCTCCGGCGTGCGGCAGAACGAGCGGCTCGTGGTGGTCCTCAAGGTCACCGAGGCGGAGGCCCGTCAGGCGCGCGTCCTTCTGGTCGACCGGTTGCCGGCCGGCTTCGAGATTGACAATCCCCGGCTCGTGGACAGCGACACGGTGGAGGGCCTGCCCTGGCTCAAGCGGGACGTGGAGCCCGCCCATGTGGAATACCGCGACGACCGCTTCGTTGCGGCCTTCGACCGGCAGCCCGACCAATCGGCCTTCTTCACGGTGGCCTATATGGTGCGGGCGGTCTCGCCTGGCCGCTACGTACATCCTGCCGCGCAGGTCGAGGACATGTATCGTCCCGAGCGCTTCGGACGGACGGGCTTCGGCTCCGTCGAGGTGGTGCAGGCGAGGCCCTGATGCGGGCGGGCGGCACACGGCTGTCCCGGGCCGGCCGCCGCATCGCGGCCGGGCTGGCGGCCGTTGCCGTGACGGCGGGGCTCGCCCTCTGGGGCTATGCGGAGAGCCTCGGCCCCGTGGATATGAGCGTCGCCGAGATGCGCTCGACCGTCGTCCTCGACCGTGACGGGCGGCTTCTGCGGCCCTTCGTGACCGAGGAGGGGCGCTGGCGCCTGCCCATCACGACGGCGGATGTGGACCCGCATTACCTGTCCATGCTCGCGGCCTATGAGGATGCGCGGTTCGAGAAACATATCGGCGTCGATCCGCTCGCCATGCTGAGAGCGGCCGCCCAGTTCGTGCGCAACGGCGCCGTCGTGTCCGGCGGTTCCACTCTCACCATGCAGGTGGCACGCCTTCTGGAGCCGCGCGAGGAGCGGAGCCTGAGCGCGAAATTGCGCCAGATGGTGCGGGCGATCCAGCTCGAGCGCCGGCTCACCAAGGACCAGATCCTCACCCTTTACCTCACCCTTGCGCCTTATGGCGGAAACCTGGAGGGCGCGCGGGCCGCGAGCCTGTCCTATTTCGGGCGTGAGCCGAAGCGCCTGTCCTTCGCGGAGGCGGCGCTCCTCGTGGCGCTGCCGCAGGCTCCCGAAATACGACGCCCGGACCGGGATCCGCAGGCCGCCCGCCGGGCGCGGGACCGGGTTCTCGACAGGGCCCGTGCCCGCGGCGTCATCGGGGCCGCGGAGGCCGAGGCCGCGAAGGCGGAGCCGGTTCCGAAGCGGCGTCACGCCTTCCCGATGCTGGCCGCGCATGCGGCCGAGCAGGCGGTGGCCGACCGGCCTGCCGAGAAGATGCAACGGCTTGCCCTGGACGGACGCCTCCAGGCGAATTTGGAGCGCCTCGCGCGGGAGCGGATCGAGCGGTTCGACGCGCGCCTGTCCCTCGCCATCGTGGTGATCCACAACGCCACCGGCGAGATCCGCGCGCAGGTCGGCAGCCCGGATTACATGAGCCGCGAGCGGGCGGGCGCCATCGACATGACGCGGGCCCTGCGCTCTCCGGGCTCGGCCCTGAAGCCGGTCATCTATGCGCTCGCCTTCGAGAGCGGACTCGCGCATCCCGAGACGCTGCTCGACGACAGGCCTTCGCGCTATGGCGCGTACCAACCGGAGAATTTCGATCTCGGCTTCCAGGGCACCGTGACGGCGCGGCGGGCGCTCCAGCTCTCCCTCAACGTGCCGGCGGTCGAGCTCCTGAATGCGCTCGGCCCGGCCCGCCTTCTGGCGCGGCTGAACCAGGCCGGGACAGGCGTCGCGATGCCGAAGGAGGCCGCGCCCGGCCTCGCCATCGGCCTCGGCGGCCTCGGCATCACGCTCACGGACCTCACGCGGATCTTCGCGGGGCTCGCCCGGGGCGGGGAGGTGCCGGATCTTGTGCGGCGCATCGGCGAACCTGCTCCGTCCGACACGCTCCGCCGGATCACCGATCCGGTCTCGGCCTGGTATGTCTTCGACATCCTGCGCGGCGCGCCGCCGCCGGACAATGCGCTTGCGGGGCGCATCGCATTCAAGACCGGCACGTCCTACGGCTATCGCGACGCCTGGGCGGTGGGATACGACCGCAACTACACCATCGGCGTCTGGATCGGCCGGCCCGACGGAAGCGCCGTTCCGGGCCTTGTCGGGCGCATGGCGGCCGCGCCGATCCTGTTCGATGCCTATGGTCGCCTCGGGGCAGAGCCGGAAGCGCTGCCCATACCGCCCTTCGCGCTCCAGGCGACCACCGCAACCCTGCCGCCGCCCCTGCGCCATGTGCGCCAGGATGTGCCCAAGACCCTCGCGTCGACCGTGCAGGCGCCCCTCAGGATCACGTTTCCACTCGACGGCTCGCGGGTCGATCTCGGCTTCGCGGGTGAGGCCGACGAGCACGGGAGCCTGGCCCTCAAGGCCTCCGGCGGCGTGCCGCCGCTGACCTGGCTGGTGGACGGAGCGCCGGTCGAGGGTGGGCGGGACGGGCGCTCCGTGCGCCGGGAGACGTTCTGGCAGCCGCCGGGCGCGGGCTTCGTGCGCCTGTCGGTGATCGACGCGAAGGGCGCGACCGACAGCGTCGTCGTGCGCGTGGAGTGATGCGCCTTACACGGCGGCGCTGAAGCGCGAGGCGTCTTCGGCCCGGAACTGGTCGAACACTGCAGCCGCGAGGCGCACGAAGGGCCGGCCGGCCTCCGTGATCGCGATGCGGTGATCCTGAACCGTGACGATGCCGTCGGCCACCAGGGGGCGCAGGAGCGCGAGCTCATCCACGTAGTGGGACGGGTCCCCGAGGACGCTGAGGTCGGCCGTGAAATTGCACATGAGCGACTCGATGATCGCGCCCCGCGCCCGGTCGTCCAGGGTCAGCCGGTAGCCCCGCGCCGTGGCGAGCCGTCCCTTTTCGACGCAGCGCAGATAGGCCCCGATATCGGTGGCGTTCTGGACATAGCCGTCCGGGAGCTGCGAGATCGCCGAAGCTCCGAAGCCCACGAGATTCGGCCGGTCGTCATCCGTATAGCCCTGGAAATTCCGGCGCAGGGTGCCGGAGCGGCTGGCCCGTGCGAGTGGATCGTCCGGGCGGGCGAAGTGATCGAGGCCGATGGCCACGTAGCCGCTTCCCGTGAAGGCTTCGGCGACCGCCTGGGCCTGCCGGAAACGCTCCTCCGTGCCGGGGAGGGCGGCAGAGTCGATCAGGCGCTGGTTCGCCTTGCGCTGCGGCATGTGGGCATAGCCGTAGCAGGCGACCCGATCGGGCCCGAGGGAGAGGACCTGTGCGCAGGTGTCCCGGATGGAGCCGATGCTCTGGTGCGGCAGGCCGTACATGAGATCGAGGTTGAGGCGCCCGATCCCGCTCTCGCGCAGCACCTCCACGGCATTACGCACCACCTCGAAGGGCTGCACGCGCCCGATGGCGATCTGCACCGTATCATCCAGATCCTGGACACCCAGGCTCACCCGGTTAATGCCCAGGGCTGCGAGACCCTGCGCGAGGGCGCGGTCGACCGAGCGGGGATCGAGCTCGATGGCGTGCTCGAAGCCCGTCTGGAAGACCGACACACGGGAGAGGGCGTCGATGACCCTGTCGAGGCCTTCTGCGCCGAGAAGGCTCGGCGTGCCTCCGCCCCAGTGGATCCGCGCGATGCGCAAAGGCTCCTCGACGGAACGGGCCACGAGGGCGATTTCGGCCTCGAGGCCGGCCCGGTAGCGGTCGATGACCTCGTCCCGGAGCACCGCCTTCGTATGGCAGCCGCAATAGAGGCAGAGCTGTCGGCAATAGGGCACGTGCAGGTAGACCGAGACGCCGTCGCGGGGGTCGAGCCGCCGCAGCCAGGCCTGATGCTCCTGTGCGCCCACAGCCGTGCCGAACTCGGCCGCGGTGGGATAGGAAGTATAGCGCGGCACCGGCAGGCAGCCGTAGCGGCGAACGAGATGATCGGTCATGAGCGACGTCCTGCTCCGGCCGGCACGGAACCGGCCCAGATGGACGCATAGGCTTTGCCCGAAAAGTCCGCCTTGATCCTGATCAACCGTATCCCGGTTCACCAGTGCGGGCGAAAAGCCGTCAGTTGATGGTGATTCCGGCCACGGTCGCGAGACGCTCCTTGTCGAGGATCTCGACGGAGTGGGGATCGGGCAGCCGGATCAGCCCTTGAGTCTTCAGCTTGGTGAAGGTCCGGCTGACGGTCTCGATGGTGAGCCCGAGATAATCGGCGATGTCGGTCCGGGTCATGGGCAGCTGGACGGGGCTCGCCGGACGGCTATGGGCAACGGCGCGCGCCGACAGGCTGAGGAGAAAGGACGCGACCTTCTCGGATGGGGCGAGCCGTCCGAGGATCATCTGGGTCTCGCGGGCCTGCCGCAGGGCCGTGCGGGTCATCAGGTGGAGCCGGTCGCGCAGGCGCGGAAAACGCTCCGTGAGCCGGTCCATGTCGCGAACCGAGAACGAGCACAGGCCGGACGGCATCACGGCCTCTGCGGTCTGCGCATAGGTTTCGTCATCGGCCAGGCCCAGATAATCGCCGGGCATGAGGAAGCCGGTGATCTGGCGGCGGCCGTCGGGCAGGGCCAGGGACAGGCGCAGCATGCCGGACGTCAGGGTATAGACCCGGCGACGGGGCTCGCCTTCCTCGACCAGGGCGTCGTTGGGTTCGAGGCGCACGAAACTCATGGAGCGCTCGAGTTCATTGACCTCGTCGTCCTGAAGGGCAGAGCAGACCGCCATCCGCCGCGTATCGCAGCTGGAGCAAGCCTGGCAGGGAGGGCGGTAATGTGAGGTCATGGATCTCGGGCGGGAATCTGCTGGAGCTTTAAGGTATATTTTCCAACAAATCCGAGGATTTGTCTCGATGCAAATCATCGCAGGCCGGAAAGGACTTTTCCTCGCATACCCTCTTCGGCCGGGGAAGTGCCCTTAAGAGAAAGGGTTGTTCCGCCGCGCTCTTTGATGAATGCTCAAGAAACCCGTGGGCCTGGACAAGGCTCGGACCGCCTCCTAAGGGGAATCTCATGTTCGAAGCAAAAGCCCTTCCCCAGACCGCCAGCAAGGCGGAGATCTACGAGTCGCTTGCCCAGCAGCTTTCGGGGCTCGTGGACGGCGAGCGGGACGCCATCGCCAATGCGGCCAACATGTCGGCCCTGATCTACGACATCCTGCCCGACCTGAACTGGGCCGGGTTTTACTTCATGCGCGGGCCCGGCCTCGTGCTCGGCCCCTTCCAGGGCAAGCCGGCCTGCATCCGCATCCCGGTCGGGAAGGGGGTGTGCGGGACCGCCGTTGAGCGCAGGGCCTCCATCGTCGTGCCGGATGTCTTCGCCTTTCCAGGCCACATCGCGTGCGACAGCGCCTCACGCTCCGAGCTGGTCGTTCCCCTGATCCGCGACGGGGAGGTGCTCGGTGTCCTGGACCTGGACAGTCCCCACCCGAACCGGTTCGACGAAACGGACCGGGCGGGCTGCGAGAGGCTCGTCCGGATCTATCTCGACGCCTCCGACCTGACGGCCTCTAGGAGCTGACCCTGTCCGGCCCTCGCGCATATGGCCTTGGATCCCCGACCCAGAGACTTAGGGCCAGGGCCCTGCGGGCCGGCCGTCTGCGGCTCCTCGGGGGCGCAGCCTGATGCGGTGGGCGGGCGATAAACGCGTTCTCTGGTCCCTCCAGGCGGTCGTCGCCCTCGTCTTCACGATCATCGTGCTGGCGATCTCCGGCACCCTGATCGGCGTCAACCATCACCAGCTCACGACCCTGACCCTTCGTGACGCCGAGGAGGATTTCGGCCGGATCACCGGGAGCGTCCGAAACGAGGTGGCCGGAACCCTGCGCGTGGCGAGTGCCGTCCTCGATACGGTTTCGCTCACGGTCGACCCGAACCTGCCACTCGGCCAACTGGCCGTCATCCTGACACCCGCCCTCAAGGACCTCGACCGGATCCTGCCGGCCACCACGGGCCTGTTCATCGGCCGGGGCGACGGCAGCCATATCCTCGTCCAGACCCTCGACGACAGCCGCCCTCCGGAGCTCGGCCCCGATATCGGCAATGCGGTGCTCGCCTACAAGATCGTCCAGCCGGGGCCTGCGGGAGAGATGGTGGAGTGGGTCACAGTCGACGCGGAGGGCCGGGAGTTGCGGCGCATTCCGCCTCAGCCGACGGATTTCGACCCGCGCAAGCGGCCCTGGTACACCATGAGCCAAACCGCGAATGGGACGGTCCTCACGCCTCCCTACCGTTTCGCCAACGTGCCGCGGGTGGGCGTGACGCTGGCACAGAAATCGCGCCAGCGGTCCGATGCGGTCTTCGGCATCGACATGACCCTGGCCAGCCTCGATCTCTACCTGGACAAGCTGCGCTTTCCGCCCGAGCTCGAGCTGGTGATCTTCGACCGGGCCGGCGCGTTGATTGCGCACCCGCATGGCGGCTCGCTCCGTCAGATCAACCAGGCCGATGCGGAAGACCGGCTTCTGACCGTCGACGATCTCGATTCACCGCTCCTCAGTGGCCTGTTCCGCGCCTTCCGGGACGGTGACGGTGCGACGGGACGAAGCCTGTCCTTCACGGTCGACGGCCAGAACTATTTCGGCCATGCCGAGCAGGTGAGGGAGGGCTTCGACAACCTCTTCATCGCGGTCGCCATTCCGTATGACACGATGATGGGACCGGCGGAGCAGATCCGCTCCGCGCTGCTCCTGGTGAGCGCCGCGTCGGTGATCGTCGCGCTTCTCATCGTGCTCCTCGTCTCGCGACGACTGGCGCTCCCCTTAAGGACCGCGACGGACGACATCCGGCGGATCATGCGGTTCGAGTTCGGGCATCTGCGGCGCGCGCCCTCGCGCATCGTCGAGGTGCTGGAACTGTCGCGCGCCATCGATACGCTGGAACTGGCTCTGAGCAATTTCATGCGCTACGTGCCCACGGCGCTCGTGCGGGGCATCATCGGCCGGCGCTTCTCGTCGGAACTCGGCGGCACGCGCCAGCCGATCACGGTCCTCTTCTCGGACGTGGCCGGCTTTACCACCATGGCGGAGGCGCTCGATCCCGAGGAGGTGATGAGCAAGACCTCCCGCTATTTCAGCGAGATCGGCAACGACCTGATCCGTTCCGGCGCCACCATCGACAAATATATCGGCGACAGCATCATGGCCTTCTGGAATGCGCCGGAGGCCCGGGAGGACCATGTGGCGCTCGCCTGTCTCGGGGCACTGCGCGCCGCGCGACATCTCGACCGTCTCAATGCGGAATTCGTGGCCGAAGGTGGCGCGCCGATGCGCACGCGCTTCGGTGTCCAGACCGGCGAGGCTGTGGTCGGCAATGTGGGATCCGTCGACCGCATGAACTACACGGCGCTCGGCCATACGGTGAACGTGGCATCGCGCCTCGAGAAACTGAACAAGCACTACGGAACTACCATCCTGGTGAGCGAGGCGGTGCGCGACGGCGCCGGCAAGGATTTCCTGTTCCGGTTCGTGGACCGAACGGTTCCCGAAGGCGCTCATGGCGAAATGGCGGTCTACGAACTCCTCGGGATGGATATGCCGGACGAGCCGGAGCTGGCGGCGCGGCCGGAGCAGGTCGCGACCCTGCCGCTCTGGAACGAAGCGCACGCTCTCTGCGAGGCGGGCGAGTGGGATAAGGCCGCACGCCTCCTGGAAGAGCTGGTCTCGGTCGCGCCCGAGGATGCGCTGTTCAAGGTCCATCTCCAGCGTTGCCGAGCGCATCTCGCACCATCGGAGGTATCGTGACGCTCTCCATACGATCTCAGCTTTCCGCGTGAGGCTTCGCAACCATGGCCGCTTCCTATATCGACAGCTACTACACCCGCACTCTTGCGAGCCATGAATCCTATCCGGCCGCAGAGGGACGCATCCATGTGGATGTCTGCATCGTCGGAGGCGGGCTCGCCGGACTGACGGCGGCACTGCAACTCGCCCGTGCCGGCCGCTCCGTCGCGCTGTTCGAGGCGCGCAGGATCGCCTGGGGCGCCTCCGGCCGCAACGGCGGCTTCGTGTCAGCCGGCTTCGCGACGGGATTGTCGCAGATCGAGCGACGCGTCGGACCTCACCAGGCGCGGGAACTTTATCGCCTCTCCATGGAGGGTGTGGAGATCGTCCGCCGCAACATCGCGGATCTCGCCATCGCGGAGGCGCAGCCTGTGCCCGGCATCGTGAAGGCGGTGCGTTACGAGGCCCGCGGCGCGCTTCAGGCCCTGCGCGACCGTCAGGAGCGCGAGTTCGGCCTCAGATTGCGTTATGTGCCGCGGGATGAAATGGCAGCTCTCTTTGCGTCGCCCAAATATCGCGAAGGTCTGCTCGATGAGGATGCGTTCCACTTTCACCCGCTGAATTACGGACGTGCACTCGCCCGCGAGATCGTGCGTCTCGGCGGACGAATCTTCGAGAACTCGCCCGTCGCTGGAGGCGACCTTCTTGGCGCCTGCAAGCGTATCGAGACCGACAGGGCCATCGTCGAGGCGGAGCAGATTCTCTTCGCGACTGGCGGCTATACGGAAGCTGTCCTTCCGGCGCTGCGCAGGGCCTTTCTGCCGATTGCCACCTATGTGCTTCTGACGGAAGCGCGCCCCGATCTGGTACGCGATGCGATCCGCACCTCCGCGGCCATTCTCGATGACCGCCGTGCGGGCGATTACTACCGCGTCGTTGAGAACGGAGACCGCATTCTCTGGGGCGGGCGCATCACGACGCGGACCGGCGATCCCCGCAACATCGCGGCTCTCCTGCGGCGCGAGATGGTGACCACCTATCCGCAGCTCGCGGAGCTGAAGGTGGATGTGGCGTGGTCAGGGCTCATGTCCTATGCGCGCCATCTCATGCCGCAGATCGGTCAATGGCAGCCGGGCGTGTGGTACTGCACGGCCTTCGGCGGGCATGGAATGAACACGACAGCCATCGGCGGCACCGTGGTGGCCGAGGGAATGAGCGGCGCGAGCGATCGCTATCGGCTCTTCGCGCCGTTCGGCCTGTCCTGGAGCGGCGGCATTTTCGGAAAGGCCGCGGCCCAGCTCACCTATTGGGGATATCAGGCGGCGGACGCCATGCGCGAGTTCCGCACCTCCTGACCGGATCAGCCGCCGACGAGGCCCTCGATCGTGCCGAAGCGGCGGGTCTCGCAGCTGCAGGAGCGGCCCGGCGAGAGAGGTTCGGCGATCCAGCAGACGCCCTTCGGCGTGACGCAGTTCGCGCCCTGCCGCAGACCGGAGCGGGATTCCTGATAGGAGCGCAGACGATGCTCGCGGTAATAGGTTCGCTCGCGACCATGATATTGCTGTTCCCATTGCGATGGGTCGGCCGGAGCCCGCTCGGCGGCGGTGCCCGAGGACATCATGGCGGAACCGGCAAGAAGGGCCCAGCCCAGCGCAACCAGGTATCGCATCGTCACTTCTCCCCTTGTCGTGATGAACGGCAACGGTTCCGCCCTCGCATCGTTCCGTTGGGGAATGCAACGTACTCGGGCGCATGGCTGGCAGGCATCTCCAAAGCGCTTTGGTCCAGGCTCAGGAAAGCCGTATTCCGACGCTTCTCTCCCGGCATGAAGATTCGAACGGGGAGGGGATTACCGATGAAGTCTCGCGCATTGCGCATCGCCCAGCCCGAACCTGTCCGCAAGGCCACGCTGGGCGAGCTGAAGGCAGCCGTACGCACCTTGCGGACGCTCCATCCCGGCAGTGACCTGGCTGATCTCGTCGAGGCGAGAATCACGGCCCTGGAAGAGCTCTGCCGGAAGCGTCGGGAGCCGTAAGCAAAGCGCTGAAAGGCTATTTGAGAGCGTCGAACAGCCGGCCCGAAAACAGCACGATCAACGTCAGCAGGATGATCCCGACAAGCCAGACGATGCGTCCGGACCGGTCCGCCGGTGTTCGGGGCGCTGGCGGAGCCGCTTGCTCCAGGACCGGTCTGGGTGCGGCGGGGAGCCGTTCCATCAGTTCGAACGAGATGGCCGCCAGGGTCTCCTGAGTCCCGATCAGGCGGGCATGGACCGGAATGCCGCCCCGGAACGTGACCTCCGCCGGCTGGATCCCGGCCTCCTGACGGATCCACCAATATTCGACGCGATCGCTCAAACCGTGATTCCCGAGGCGAAGGATAATGAAAGTGTTTCGCCGCCCACGACAAAGCCCCGATGGAGCGGACAAATCAAGCATCGAGCGCGAGGCATCGGGGAGATTTGCCGAAAGCCCGATCCGCACCATGCCGGAAAGGAGAAAATTCTCCAGCTAAGCTTCGGACAAGTTTTCGACCCTAAGGCGGTCCGGCAAAGACGAGCGGCTTCCCCCGGAGCCGGATCGTTCCGCTTCCTGCTGAGCTTCCAGCACGCCCCGCCCCCGGCGGGGCTTTTTCTTCCTTGGTCTTAAGATGCAATGCGGGGGGCACAGAGGTTCCGCCGTTCCCAGCGATCGTTGATCAGAGCCAGATTGCGCCGATTGCCGTATTCTTCTGGAAGGCTAATGCCCTCCTGCCCAGGGCAGCCGTCTTCGTGCTCGTTGGCGGACGGTAATCTGCTTGTCAGCAAATGCTACTTGATAGGTTTAGTATCCAGCGTCCCTGTCATTAGGAAAAAGAGGGTAGTGCTCTGGAAAAGTCAGATCTCATCACAAGACTATTCCGGCAGGCTCAGATTTGTGTAACTGCCTAACGACTTCGCTGGAGATACAGAAGGTATAAATTGCAGCCCGCAACTCGATGCGTCGTTAAGCTCTGGCTTTCAGGAGGGGCTATTTTAAGGCGTACAATGTATCAAGATACGGAAGCCCTTTAGGAAGGACGGAAATCACAACGAACACAAAGAGCAGGGAATTCGCGATCCACCGTGTGCCATTGATAAGGCTGAGACCGAAAATTGCTACAGACATCAAGAAAAAACTGAATTGATAATAGCTTTGTGTGCGCAGAAGGCAGTAAGCGGTAAGGGCATAAACCGTCGCACGAAACAAGCGGTATCCGGCTGCTGAGAAGCGATTGAACAGTTTTGTATAGTCGTTCATTCCAGCTACCAAATACAGCTCAATTAGAAGGCTCGGAAGTCTGTCCATCGGAAAAGCCTTAGGCTCCCACAGAAATGCTACTATCGAAGAGCTTTCGTGACGTAAACTGAGGTTCGAACGCTGCGGCTCTTTTCACGACACTGTTGCAAAGACGCACTGGCTTCTATTTCCGAGTTTTTCGTTTTTGGAGGAGAGGTAGTCATCGGCCGGCCGCCCTCACTTCCATGGCTGATATTTCTTCCCACTTAAGTAAGATCTGCCGATATCTAGTTCATCGTAGAAAGCTAGTTTAGTCGCATGCTTTTGCCCACGTGCAGAGCGTGCCTGACCACATTCAGTGCCGGACCCAGGTCGTGCTTACGACGGCTGCATTTTTCCCTCGCTTTGCCGGAAGGCTCTCTCATCGAACCTACGAGGGAGGACCTGGCACTTAACCTCTAAGCTCTTGGAAAGAATGGTGCTGCCAGAGAGGATCGAACTCTCGACCTCTCCCTTACCAAGGGAGTGCTCTACCACTGAGCTACGGCAGCATGCGTTGGGCGCGCCGGGTTACTGCCACAGGGCAGCGCCCGGCGCAAGGTTGAAGTTCAAATTTATTCCGCCGCGGCAGCTTTGGGCGCGAGGGGCAGGTCGAGGGCGGTCCAGACCTCGACCAGGGCACGGGCGAGGGCGTCGATATGGGCGTCCGTGTGGAAGGGGCCGGGGGTGATGCGCAGGCGCTCCGTGCCGCGCGGGACCGTCGGATAGTTGATCGGCTGGATATAGATGCCGTGCTTTTCCAGCAGGCGGTCCGAGGCGGTCTTGCAGGCTTCCGCATGGCCCACCATCACGGGCACGATATGGGTCGCCGTGTCGAGAAGCGGCAGGCCGGCGCCGGAGAGGACCGATTTGGTCCGCGCCACCTGGCGCTGGTGCTTCTGTCGCTCGACCGTAGAGGCCTTCAGGTGGCGGACCGAGGCGGTCGCGGCGGCCGCGACGGCAGGCGGGAGAGCCGTCGTGAAGATGAATCCGGGCGCGAAGCTGCGCACCGCGTCGATCACGGCCCGGGTGCCGGTGATGTAGCCGCCCATGACGCCGAAGGCCTTGCCGAGGGTGCCCTCGATCACGTCGATGCGGTGCATGGCGCCCTCGCGCTCGGCGATGCCGCCCCCGCGGGGGCCGTACATGCCCACCGCGTGGACCTCGTCGAGATAGGTCATGGCGCCGTAGCGCTCGGCCAGGTCGCAGATCGTGTGGATCGGCGAAATGTCCCCGTCCATAGAATAGACGCTCTCGAAGGCGATGAGCTTGGGACGGTCGCCGGCGGCCTTCAGAAGCTCTTCCAGGTGCTCGACGTCGTTGTGCCGGAAGATTGCCTTCTCGCAGCCCGACTGGCGCACGCCCTCGATCATCGAGTTGTGGTTGAGGGCATCCGACAGGATCAGGCAGTTCGGAATCAGCTTGGCGATGGTCGAGATGCCGGTCTGGTTGGAGACGTAGCCGGACGTGAAGACCAGGGCCGCATCCTTGTCGTGGAGGTCGGCGAGTTCCCGCTCGAGACCCACGATGGCGTGGCTGTTGCCGGAGATGTTGCGGGTGCCTCCTGCGCCCGTGCCGATGCGCCAGGCCGTCTCCACCATGGCGCGGGTCACGTCCCGGTTCTGGCCCATGCCGAGATAGTCGTTGGAGCACCAGACCGTGATGGGCCTCGGGCCGGCGGGGCTGTGCCAGACAGCTTCCGGATATCGGCCCGCGAGACGCTCGATATCGGCGAAGACCCGGTAGCGCCGTTCCGCCTGGAGGCGGTCGAGGGCCGAAGTAAAGAAATTCTGATAATCCATCATCTCACCGGATGCAGCCATGGTGCCGTCATCATGACGACGCATGAACTAGACAGCATTGATCCCAGTCAATCCCGGAATGAGGAGATATTCCGGTTGAGGCCGGCTTGCGAAGCCTTTATTGGGTCGCGGCGACGATGGGTCGCGTGGAAACATGACCGACGGTAAATCGCAGGACAGGGCCGAGCGCCTCAAGGCAGCCCTGAAAGAGAACTTGAAACGGCGAAAGGCCCAGGCCCGGGGACGCAAGGTTGCCAGCGACCCCGGAACCGCTCATCCTGCGCCCGATCAGGCCGACAAGCGCGACAAGCCGTCCGACTAGCCCTTTGGGGCCGGGGGCGGCATAGGTCGCATAAGGGTCGTAACAAGGGGATCTTCATGGACCGCATTCGAATCCGGGGCGGCGCGCCTCTCACAGGCTCGATTCCGATCTCAGGTGCCAAGAACGCGGCCCTGCCTCTAATGATCGCCAGCCTCCTGACGGACGAAACCCTGGAACTCGGCAACGTGCCGCGCCTGGCCGACATCTCGTCCCTCCTGCGGATCATGAGCAATTTCGGCGTCGATCACATGATCGCGGGACGGCGCCCGGGCGAATCGACCCAGACCGGCCAGACGATCCGCCTCACGGCGAAATCCGTCATCGACACCTGCGCGCCCTATGAGCTCGTCTCCACCATGCGGGCGAGCTTCTGGGTCATCGCGCCCCTCCTGGCCCGGTTCGGCCATGCCAAGGTCTCCATGCCGGGCGGCTGCGCCATCGGGACCCGCCCGGTGGACCTCCTCATCATGGCCCTGGCCAAGCTTGGCGCCGCCATCGAGATCGACAGCGGCTACGTGGTGGCGACCGCCCCGAAGGGCCTCCGGGGCGCCGAGATCGACTTCCCGAAAGTGACGGTCGGCGGCACCCATGTGGCGCTCATGGCCGCGACCCTCGCGCAGGGCACGACCGTGATCCGCAACGCTGCCCGGGAGCCCGAGGTGGTCGATCTGGCCGAATGCCTCGTGAAGATGGGCGCCAAGATCCAGGGCGCCGGCACGTCCGAGATCGTCGTGGAGGGCGTCGCCCGCCTTGGCGGCGCGTCTCACGACGTGCTGCCGGATCGGATCGAGACCGGCACCTATGCCATGGCGGTCGCCATGACGGGCGGTGACATCATCCTCGAAAATACCCGGCCGGAGCTCCTGCAATTCGCCCTCGACGTGCTGGGCCAGGCGGGCGCCGAGGTGACCCCCTACGTGGGCGGCATCCGCGTGCGGCGCAACGGCAATGGGATCCAGCCGGTCGACGTGACCACGGACCCGTTCCCGGGCTTCCCCACCGACCTGCAGGCCCAGTTCATGGCTCTCATGACCCGGGCCAGCGGCACGTCGCGCATCCGCGAGACCATCTTCGAGAACCGGTTCATGCACGTGCAGGAGCTGGCCCGCCTCGGCGCCCGGATCCGCCTCGACGGGGACAGCGCCTATGTGGAAGGGGTGCCGACCCTCAAGGGCGCGCCCGTGATGGCGACGGACCTGCGCGCCTCCGTATCCCTGGTGATCGGCGGCCTGGCGGCGGAAGGCGAGACGACGATCAACCGGGTCTACCATCTCGACCGGGGCTTCGAGGCCCTGGAGAGCAAGCTCGCACGCTGCGGAGCCGATATCGAGCGGCTGAGGGGCTGAGCGCGACCGGAGATATCCGGCCGGAGGTTGCGCTTGGCGCATGGGCTCTCTACCTAGCCGTCAAGGCTTCAGCAACAGGTTCAAGGCCCATGGATCTCCTGAAACTCGTCGCGCTCGACCCGGAAGACCTCACGGTCATCTCGATGCATCTTCAGGATGCTGTCGTCCGGGTGGGCGATATCGCCTATCTGCCGAAGGAGCGCTGCTTCGCCATCGTGGCGCGCCGCTTTGATTGGGAGTCGCGCTCCGACACTCCGCCCCAGCGGCGCCTGACCGGGATGCATTTCCAGCAGGTCAAGGGCGTGCGCGTGCGCGGCATCGACCAGACGAACAAGGACGCTGTGCTCAACCTCCTGGCCATCTCATTCGAGGAGACCAATGCGCCTTCGGGCACGGCCACCTTGATCTTCGCCGAAGGCGGGGCCATTCAGGTCGACGTGGATTGCATCGAGATGCAGATGAAAGATCTAGGACCCGTCTGGGCCGCCGAGAACCGGCCCACGCATGACGAGACGCCGGCGGCGGGGCCGGTGTGATGGCTCAGAGGCTCGACGCGCGGGATGCCGCGTTTCCGCAGGCCTTCGCGGCCCTGCTCGCCGCCAAGCGGGAGGTCTCGGAGGATGTGGACCAGGCCGTCCGCACCATCATCGACGACGTGGTCGCCCGCGGCGACGATGCACTGATCGACTATACGCGGCGCTTCGACCATCTCGATCTCAGCCCCGGCACTTTGCGGATCTCGGAGGCCGAGATCGATGCCGCCGAGGCGCAGTGTGAGCGCGAGACGCTCGAGGCCCTGGCGCTCGCGAAGGAGCGGATCGAAACCTATCACCGAGCCCAGCGCCCGCACGATTCCATGACCACCGACTCGGTGGGCGTGACGCTCGGCTGGCGCTGGACCGCCATCGAATCCGTCGGTCTCTACGTGCCCGGCGGGCGGGCAAGCTACCCGTCCTCCGTGCTGATGAACGCGGTTCCGGCCAAAGTCGCGGGCGTGCCGCGTGTCGCCATGGTGGTGCCGACCCCGCGGGGCGAGACGAATCCGCTCGTCCTTGCGGCCGCGCGGCTCGCGGGCGTCGATGAGATTTTCCGCGTCGGCGGCGCGCAGGCCGTGGCGGCCCT
This sequence comes from Microvirga sp. 17 mud 1-3, assembly GCF_003151255.1. Classification (NCBI taxonomy): domain Bacteria; kingdom Pseudomonadati; phylum Pseudomonadota; class Alphaproteobacteria; order Hyphomicrobiales; family Methylobacteriaceae; genus Microvirga; species Microvirga sp. 17 mud 1-3. Next base: position 3,466,979 of record NZ_CP029481.1, on the reverse strand, counting down.
GGCCTACGGCACGGGCACGATCCGGCCCGTGAGCAAGATCGTCGGCCCGGGCAACGCCTATGTGGCGGCCGCCAAGCGCCGGGTCTTCGGGCAGGTCGGCATCGACATGATCGCCGGGCCCTCGGAGGTGCTCATCCTGGCCGACGCACACGCGAATCCCGACTGGGTCGCGGCCGATCTCCTGGCCCAGGCCGAGCACGATCCTGTCGCCCAGTCGATCCTCGTGACCGACAGCCCGGCCCTGGCCGATGCGGTGGAGGCTGCCGTCCTGCGCCAGCTCGAGACCCTGCCGAAGGCCGATATCGCGGGCGCGAGCTGGCGCGATTACGGGGCGATCATCCTCGTGGGACGCCTCGACGATGCGGTCCCGCTGGTGGACCGGCTCGCCCCCGAGCACCTGGAGATCGAGACCGCGGATCCGGAGGCCCTGGCGTCCAAAGTCCGCAATGCGGGCTCGATCTTCCTCGGCAGCCACACGCCCGAGGCTATCGGTGATTATGTGGGCGGGCCCAACCACGTGCTGCCCACCGCCCGTTCCGCCCGGTTCTCATCCGGCCTCGGGGTGCTTGACTTCATGAAGCGGACCTCGATCCTGAAATGCGACCCGGGCGCGCTGCGGGCGCTCGGGCCGGCCGCCATCGCACTCGGACGGTCGGAGGGGCTGGAGGGGCATGCGCGATCGGTGGCGATCCGCCTGAACCTGTGACGGATCGGAGGTCGCATGGCGAGCGAAGGGAACGAGCGATGCCGGTTGGTCGCCGTCACGCTCGACGAGGCCTCCATCGGCCGGGGCAACCCGGACCAGGAGCATGAGCGCGCCATCGCGATCTACGACATCCTGGAGGAGAACTTCTTCGCGCTGCCCCACTACGAGGGGGGCCCTACCTGCTCCAGATCGGCCTTGTCGAGAAGAAGCTCTGTCTCGAGGTGAGGGCCCAGGACGGGACGCCCCTCGTCACCCACCATCTTTCGCTGACGCCCTTCCGCCGGACGATCCGCGACTACCAGATGATCTGCGACAGCTATTACCGGGCGATCCGCGAGGCCTCCGCGGCACAGATCGAGGCTATCGACATGGGGCGCCGCGGCCTGCACAACGAGGCGGCCGAACTTCTGATGAAGCGCCTCGACGGCAAGCTCGTCCTCGATTTCGATACGGCGCGGCGCATCTTCACGCTGATCTTCGCGCTCCATTGGAAAGGCTGATGGTGACGGAGGCGCGGCCCAAGCGGGTTCACTCCGTCCTGTTCGTCTGCGCCATGAACGCGGTGCGATCCGCCATGGCCGAGGCCATTGCGCGCCACTATTTCGGGCAGTCGATCTACGTCCAGTCCGCCGGAGTGCGGAAAGGGGAGCCCGACGGCTTCACGGCCGCCATCCTCGACGAGATCGGCATCGACGGCAGCCGCCACAAGCCGCGCACCCTGCACGAACTGGAGGAGTGGGAGGGGCTCAATTTCGACCTCATCATCTCCCTCTCGCCGGAGGCCCACCATGCCGCTCTCGAACTGACCCGCACCATCGCGGCCGAGGTCGAATACTGGCCGACGCCGGACCCGACCATCGTCCAGGGGTCCCGCGAGCAGGTCCTCGATGCCTATCGCAATGTCAGGGACGGGCTGTCCTATCGCATCCGCCTGCGGCTGAAGCGGACCTCAGAATCCCAGCGCCCGGATGAGGCTGAGGGTGCCTAGCCCGGCCGCGAGCCCGGCGAGCTCGATCCGGGTGAGCATCATCACGACGACACCGGCCGCAATGGCCACGAAGGCCGGCGGCCCGCTGTCGAGGGTCATGGGCAGGACGGTCGCCAGGATGATCGAGCCGGGCAGGGCGCGCAGGCCCCGTTCCATGCGAGGCGTGATCGCCACACGGCTCATGACGGCCGCGCCCGCGATCCGGCACAGATAGGTGGCGAGTGCCATGGCGGCGATCGCGAGGGCGGAGCCCCAGGGGCCTGCCGCAAGAGCCTCGAAGCCGGTCATTCGAGCAGCATCCCGGCGATGACGCCCGCCAGGGCTCCGGCGACGATGAAGAAATAGCCCGGCACGAACGCATGAACCGCGACGGAGACGAGCCCGGCCACGAGCCAGGGCAGGGCGTGGCGTGCGCCCTTCCATAGGGGCACGAGCATCACGCTGAAGAAGACCGGCATGACGAGGTCGAGGCCGAAGCGACGGGGCTCGGGAACGAGCGCGCCGGCGAAATAGCCCGTGAAGGTCGAGGCGAGCCACACGAGCCAGAGCGTCACCCCGCAACCGAGCAGCAGGCCCGTGTCGCGCCCGCCTTCGCTTTGATAGCGGGTGCTGATGAGCCAGCCCGCCTCTGTCACGAGGAAAAGGTTGAGAGCCGTGCGGGGCAGGGGTTCGTGCCTGAGCCAGGGCTGCAGGGTCGCTCCGAGCAGGATCATGCGCGCATTGACGACCGCCGTGACGGTCATGATCGCCAGGATCGTCGCGGGCGACCAGACTTTCTGCCAGATCTCGAGCCCCACCATCTGGGACGCGCCCGCATAGACGAAGGCGCTCAGGCCCAGGGTCTCGCCGAGCGAAAGGCCCTTCTGCGCGGCTGCCGTCCCGAAGGCCATGGAGAAGACGATGAAGCCCGGAAACGCCGGAAGAGCGGCGCGGGCACCCAGTCTGAGGCCGGAAACGGAAAAGGACGGGCGGGATGAGGACATGGGCGTGACGGGGCGGCTTGCGGTGTTGTGTGCCTGCCGGCTCCGCCCGCGTCAACCGGATCCTTGGGGTGAGAACATCAGGTCCGATCCCGGAAGGGCAACTCCCTTCCAGAATCGATCTTCACGTCAGGTTTTCAGGTCCCGGCTTCCTTCCGGCCCGTGCTGCGGCCGAGCAGCCATCCGCCCGCGATCACGAACAGGGCCCCGATGGCGGCAGCGCCGTAGAACACCATCCCGACCGGCTTGAGGTCGAGCGGCGGATGGCCCGGATCGGGCAGGACGAGCTGCGGATAGCCGGCGGCCAGCCAGCCCAGGATGACCGGATCCGTGACGATCATCTCGGCCGCGATGTAGCCCAGCAGCGCCGCGCCCGCCCAGATGAAGATGGGGAAGCGGGTGAGCAGGCTCGTGATCAGCGAGGCGCCGACCATGATGAGCGGGATCGACAGGAGCAGGCCGAAGATGAACAGCTCCGGGTGGCCCCGCGAGGCGGCCGCGATGGCGACCACGTTGTCGAGGCTCATCACGGCATCCGCGATCGCGATGGTGCGCACGGCCTTCCAGAGCGAGTCGCTCGCCTTCACCTCGTGGCCGTCCTCGTCCTCGCCCTGGATCAGCTTGAGGGCGATCCAGAACAGCAGGAGCCCGCCCGCGATGCGCAGGTAGGGCACGCCGAGGAGGTAGGAGATCACGAGCGCGAAGAGGATCCGGAGACCGACCGCGACGCTGGCGCCGAGCACGATGCCGAGCTTGCGCTGATGAGGCGGCAGCGAGCGACAGGCCATGGCAATGACGACCGCGTTGTCGCCCGAAAGCAGGATGTCGATCCAGATGACCTGAAGCAGGGACAGGAGAAATGTGCTTGAGAGAAAATAGTCCATGCGCCTGTCCTGGAGATCTTCTTGAACGCGTGTCGAGGAATGCGGGTGCTTAGGTATATATGAGCTGCCGGATTGCAAAGAACTAAATTGCCGAAAGTTCCGGCTGTGCCAGTCCGGATCTCCGGATTGGCCGAAGGTCTTACGCCCAATAGGCTGGACCGGAGGGTCAAATCCCTTGAAAACTTTGCCGGATTGGTTGATCCCGGGTCCCGGTTTGGGCACAAATCGAACGTGAAGAACAACGGGCGCCCCGTAAATGCGCCCTATCGGGAGGCCGAATGTCCATGTCTGAGGAGGGCGGTCGGGACCGCCGCGGGCCGGTTCGCTCGCCGCAGAATCTCGCTGCCGGATTGTCTCTGGTGTTTCTCGCCGGGCTGGCGCTCTGGCTCACACGGGGCCTGTCCCAGGGGCACCTGAACGCGATGGGTCCAGGCATGCTCCCGGACTGGCTGGCCTATGGGGTGGGCCTGTGCGGCATCGCTCTTCTGGTGGCTGCCTTCCTGAAGGACGGAGAGCCTCTCGAGGCCTGGAGCCTGCGCGGTCCCTTCTTCGTGGTGGTGGCCATTCTGGCCTTCGCTGTAACGATCCGGCCCTTCAGCCTCGGGCCCGTCTCCATTCCGGGCCTCGGCATGATCGTGGCGGGGCCACTCGCCATCATCATCGGCGGTTATGCGGCCCCGGAGGTCCAGCTCCGGCCGCTCCTGGTCCTGGCCTTCGGGCTCACGCCCTTCTGCATGGTGCTGTTCGGGGACCTTCTCAACCTGCCGATCCCGGTCTTCCCCCAGAGCCTCGCCGGCCTCATGCCCGACGGATGGTCGCAGAAGACCATTCTGCGGGTCCTTGCCGCCCTCATGGCCGTGGCCGCCGTGGTGATCCACATCTCCGGCGGGCGCCGTAAGGACGGCAAGATCGACGTCGTCACGCAGCCCGAGGAGATCTGACATGGGAGATCTGGTCTCCAATCTGAGCCTCGGCTTCGGCGTCGCGCTGTCGTTCCAGAATCTTGGGCTCGCCTTCCTCGGCTGCCTCGTGGGCACCCTCATCGGGGTCCTGCCGGGCGTCGGCCCCATCGCGACCATCGCGATGCTGCTGCCGATCACCTTCGGGCTCGACCCTGTCGGCGCCCTGATCATGCTGGCGGGCATCTATTACGGCGCGCAGTATGGCGGCTCGACCACGGCGATCCTGGTGAACATCCCGGGTGAGGCGACCTCCGTGGTCACCACCCTCGACGGCCACCAGATGGCACGCCAGGGCCGCGCAGGCATCGCGCTCGGGATCGCGGCCATCGGGTCGTTCTTCGCCGGCACGGTCGCGACCGTCGTCATCGCGGCCCTCGGCGCGCCGCTCACGAGCCTCGCCCTTATCTTCGGCCCGGCCGAGTATTTCTCCCTCATGGTCATGGGCCTGGTCTTCGCCGTGGTCCTAGCCCGCGGGTCGATCCTCAAGGCCATCGCGATGATCCTGGTCGGCGTTCTCCTCTCCACGGTCGGCCTCGACCTGGAGACGGGCGAGGAGCGCATGACCCTGGGGCTTCCATTCCTGATCGACGGCATCGATTTCGCGGTGCTCGCCATGGGCGTCTTCGGCATTGCCGAGATCCTGCGCAACCTCGACCATACGGAGACCCGGGACGTGGTCCGCCAGGCCATCGGCCGTCTCCTGCCGAACCGGGAGGACTTCCGGCAATCCTATAAGCCCGTGCTGCGCGGCACCTTCATCGGCGCCATCCTCGGCATCCTGCCGGGCAACGGGGCGGTGCTCGGGCCGTTCGCGTCCTACACGATCGAGAAGAAGCTCGCGAAGGATCCGAGCCGCTTCGGGCGCGGCGCCATCGAGGGGGTCGCGGGGCCTGAATCCGCCAACAATGCGGGGGCACAGACCTCCTTCATCCCGCTCCTGACCCTCGGCATTCCGCCGAATGCCGTGATGGCCCTCATGGTCGGTGCCATGACGATCCACGGCATCGTGCCGGGGCCGCAGGTGATGACCCGCAATCCTGAGCTCTTCTGGGGCATGATCGCTTCCATGTGGGTCGGCAACCTGATGCTGCTCGTCATCAACCTGCCGATGGTGGGCATGTGGGTGCGGCTGCTCAAGGTGCCGTACCACCTGATGTTCCCGGCGATCCTGATGTTCTGCTGCATTGGCATCTATTCCATCAATTCCCTGCCGACGGACGTGATGTTCATCGGGTTCTTCGGGATCGTCGGATACCTGCTGATCAAGTTCGGCTTCGAGCCTGCTCCCATGCTTCTCGGCTTCGTGCTGGGCAAGCTTTTGGAGGAAAATCTGCGCCGGGCGCTCATCCTGTCGCGGGGCTCGCTCGAGACCTTCATCGACCGTCCGGTCAGCGGCGTGCTGCTTCTGGTGGCCGTGGTCATGCTGGTCGTGGCGCTGCTGCCCTCGATCCGGAAGGGGAGGGACGAAGTGTTCACCGAATAGCTGGCCGGATTGGCCCGCTGTTCCATAATAACAAAGCCAAGGAACTGCGTTAGACGGAGGAAACCATGAAGAAAATCGCACTGACCCTTGCGGCCGGCCTTGCCCTTGCGGCCACCGGCGCCCAGGCGCAAGGCAACTATCCGCAGCGGCCGATCACCATGATCGTGCCCTTCGCGGCCGGCGGCCCCACGGACGTGATCGCCCGCATCGTCGGGGATCACATGTCCCGCACTCTCGGTCAGCAGATCGTGATCGAGAACGTGGCGGGCGCCGGCGGCACCACCGGCATCACCCGCGGCGCCCAGTCCCAGCCCGACGGCTACACGATCATGATGGGGCACATGGGCACCCATGGGGCCGCGCCGGCCCTCTACCCGAACCTGAAATACGACCCGGCCAAAGACTTCGCGCCCATCGGCCTGGCGGCCGGTACGCCCATCGTGATCGTGGCCAAGAAGGACTTCCCAGCCAACGACCTCAAGGGCTTCCTCGACTACATGAAGGCCAATGCCGACAAGGTGAACATGGCCCATGCGGGCGTGGGCTCCGTGTCCCATTCCACCGGCATCTTCTTCAACTCGGTGGTCAAGGTGAAGCCCACCATGGTGGCCTATCGCGGCACGGGCCCGGCCCTGAACGACCTGATGGCCAACACGGTCGATTACATGACCGACCAGATCGTCAACGTCGCGCCGCAGATCCTCGGCGGCAACATCAAGGCCTATGCCATCGCGACGCCGGAGCGCTCGCCCGCTTTGCCGAACGTGCCGACCACGAAGGAGGCAGGCCTGCCGGATTATGAAGTCAGCGCCTGGAACGCCGTGTTCGCACCCAAGGGCACCCCGCCCGAAATCGTGGCCAAGCTCAACGACGCCCTGGTGAAGTCCCTGGACGACGAGAACACCCGCAAGCGCCTCCTGGACCTCGGCGGCGTGATTCCCTCGAAGGAGGAGCGTACCCCCGCGGCGCTCCAGAAGCTCGTGGAATCCGAGGTGGCACGCTGGACGCCCGTCCTCAAGGCCGCTGGCGCCTCTGCAGAATAAGGCCCGGAAGGCTTCTTTTCCGGCCAAACGGCCATCAAGCGGCGGGCTTCGGCCCGCCGTTTCGTTTTTGACGCGACGGGTGCAAAGAAGCCTTGAAATTGATCGCCCGGGCGATTACACCCTGCCCCGTGTGCAGCCGTAGCTCAGTTGGTTAGAGCACCAGATTGTGGATCTGGGGGTCCCCCGTTCGAGCCGGGGCGGCTGTACCATCTTCCGGTCATCTGCGCTGAAACGTCCGCCCCTTCGGGGAAGCGTGGCCGTCAAATTACCTCATTTCGCGTCAGATGATGGCGGGCCTTCGGGTCCCTCCTGTCCACTTGCATCAGCACCGATGAACGATTCCACCGAGGCCTCGGGACGCCCCGCCCTCACGGGTGTCCTCGACCGGCTCCACGAAGCCCGTCTGCTCCGCGCCCGGATCGACGGCTTGCAGGCTCTTCTGCGGCTCCAGCAGCAGCAGATCGAGCGGCTGCACGACCGTGTCTCCGCCGGGACGCCCGGTGGCATCGCGGCTCAACGCCTCCTCGCGTTGAAGCAGGGGAAGCGGTCGTAAAGGTCAGTCGTCGTTGGAGGCGTTGAGCTCGTCCGGCTTCAGCCCCTCGTCCACGTCCGCTTCCCGCATCCGGGCCAGCCAGTCGAGCTGCTCCTGGACGAATTGCGGATCGCTGTGGAAGCGCATGGCGCAGGCGACGAGAAAGGTCGGGATCTCGGGAAGATCATCGTCGCTGAGATCCGGGAGAACCAGCTCCAGCTCCGTCATGTTGCTCGCCGTCACGATGGCGGCCTCGTTCGGCGGAATGGCGACGCTCTTGGTCTGTCTGCTCATGAAACTCGCTGAGGTTGGGCGCCGAGACCCCGCGGCAGGATGCCGCCGGGCCGGACGCCAGACGGCATCATCCACGATAACGATCGGGCTTGCATCCGGTTCTTCGGTGGCACCGCGACCGCAGCTGTGGCATCCGCATTCCTGTGTAATCCGAATGACATAACGTAAGTCAGTGCTCTGGCCGCAAAAACCTAAGCTTAAGCGGCCGTCGGGAAAAGAGTTCGTTAAGAGAGTGCAAGATCTGGGGCGGCTTCTTCTGCCAAGAAGCGGGCCTTCCGGTTGCGCAAGGTATCATTTCCGTGCACATGACGCACAGTCCCGAGGCTGTGGGCCCTGTTCGCTACCTCGAGGATTCTTTCCGATGGTGGGACAATTCATGAGAGCGACGAACCGGAGCGGAGAGAACCAACGGTCGGGCGCTCCGGCATGGGACGGTGTCGCCATTTCATGAAGCTCGATCCCGCCACCCTCGGTTTCGCCTTCCTGACCCTCACGGGGGTGCTCGGGCTGCTGCTGCTGTTCTCCTGGCTCCTGAACCGGAACGTCAAGGCGCTGGCCTTGTGGGGGACGGCCTTTTGCCTCGTCCCTTTCGGCATGGGGCTCGTCAGCCTCGGCCTAGTGCCGGTCAGTCCCTCGGTTCTCTATGTGTCGAACGCCGTCATGACGCTGGTCTACGGCATCCTCTATGCGGGATGCCGGGCCTTCAACGGGCGCTCCCGTCTCTTTCTGGTGACCCTGCCGGGGCTGGTCGTCTGGACCGCGCTGTTTCCGCTCATCCAGGATCGGTTCGAGATGCGGCTCCTGGTCGTGTCTCTCATCTGCGAGTTCTACACGCTTCTCTCCGCATGGGAGTTGTGGCGGCATGCGCGGCAGGTGCTGGTCTCCCAGCGGGTGGCCATCGCGCTCCTGCTGCTCCTGACGGTTTTTCATGCCTTCCGGAGCATTCTGGTCTTTGCGACGACAGGCATCGGCTGGATCGACGTGCTGGTGATGCGGTGGTCCGCCAATATGGGGATGTTCCTGGTCCTCTTCACGCCGGTGGCGGCTTTCGTGTTCCTGTCCATGGCGAAGGAGCAGGTGGAGGAAGAGCATAAGCGGGCCGCCCTGGTCGATCCCCTTACGGGAATTCCGAACCGGCGGGCCGTCTTCCGCAATGCGACTGACCTGCTCCGCAGGCTGGAGGGCAAGGCCGCCACCTGCCTGCTTTTCGACCTCGATAATTTCAAGAAGGTCAATGACAGCTACGGGCACGAGGTGGGCGACCATATCCTGACCCTGTTCGGCCGGATTCTCGCCACCCACCTGCCGAAGGGCTCGTTCGGCCGCATGGGCGGGGAGGAGTTCGCCGCCATCCTTCCGATCCCAAGGCAGAAGGCCGAGGCTTTGGCGGAGGAGGTCCGGCGGGCTTTCGCGGGCGCGGCCCAGACCGTCCTGGGTCATCGGGTTTCGGCCACCGTCAGCGTCGGCTGTGCCACAGCCCGGAACGTGACCGTCAACCGGCTCATCCGCGACGCCGACCTCGCGCTTTACCAAGCCAAGGCGTCGGGCCGGAATGTGGTCGCCATCTCCCAGGCCGGGGAATGAGGCCGCCTATTCGCCGCCCGCTTCGGGGCGCGAGGCCAGGCAAGGATCGAGAAGAACGTAATCAGGGCTGGGCTTGCTGAAGCCGCCCGTGACGATGACCTTGTCGCCCACCTGCATGCCGTTCGTCTGGTAGGTCACGCAAAGCACCTTGGGCTCGGGCGGTGTTCCACAGAGCCCGAGATACGCGAGGGTACCGTCGTGATGGACCAGGGCCAAGCTCCCGACGACGCTGAAATCCACCCGCTGCTGCCCCGTCTCCCGTCCTTCGATCAGGGCAGCGACCTCGCTGCAGCGGGCCTGCCGCCCCGGCTGCATGTCCGCGTCCGCAAAGGGGCTGTCTTCACCTTCCTGGCTCCAGGCGCTGGCGATCGGCCAGATGGCGCTCGCAAGGAGCGCCAGGGCTGCGGCGGGAAGATATCCGGCGAGGGGCCGTGGCTTCATCATGCGAGCGACCTGTTCCAATGGGCGAGATTGCCGTCCCGGCATATCAAGCGAGGGCGGCATGCCCGCAAAGAGGACAGCGCGCAAGAACCGTTCTAGTTCCTGACATCCACGATGATGCGCTGCTCGATCGGGATGGCGTCAGAAAGGGCGCGGGTGATGAAGGTGCCCTGGCAGGTGGTCGTGGTCGCATAGACCGGCATGCGATGAGTATCGACGCCCACCATGTAGTTCGTCGTGTAATAGACCTCGCCCCCAGAATAGGTCGTCGTCTTCGTGAAGAAGGTGTAGCCGACCTCCGTGGGGCTGAGCCTCACGACCGTCTGCGGCGGTCCGTAGGCGGCGATCCGGTCCGAGATCGGCCGGCCGATATAGTCGGTGCAGGTCATGGCCAGCTCCCCTGGCGGGGGATAGGCGCATCCGGCGCTCAGCAATGCCAGTCCGGCGACAGCAGCCAGCTTCTTCACGAAAGTCTCCTCCAGGACGCCCGCCGTCCGGTCGGATGCGGGGATTCGCCCGGGAGCATAGGCGCCTTCGGTTGCCGGAGGATTGCCGTTTTGCGTCCCCCAAACGGAAAAGGGCCCGGCGATGCCGAGCCCCTGTCTTTGCCTGAGCGCGAAAAGCGTCAGTTGAACTTGTAGTTCACGCCGGCCCGGAGGACGCCGAACTCGGTGTCGCGGCGCACGCCGTAGGCGCTGCCCACATAGTTGCTGCGCGTATCGAGGTTCACGTAAAGGCCCTCGACCTTGGCCGAAATGTTGCCCGACACGGCATATTCCACGCCGCCGCCGACGGTCCAGCCGCCATGGGTGCTGTCGCTCCGGCGATAGCCGAGTAGGGGATCGAAGGCCATGTTGCCGCCGATATCGCCATAGGCGAAGCCGCCCGTGGCATAGACGAGGGCGCGGTCGAAAGCGACACCGGCGCGAGCGCGGATCGTGCCGAAATAGCCGTCCGAATTGCCCGAATAATAGTACAGGCCGTAGGACGCACCCTTGTTGCCGACGGCCGCGTACTGGATGTCGGTCTCGGCGCCGAGGACGAACATGCCGAACTGGTAATTGTAGCCGGCCTGACCGCCGCCTACGAAGCCGCCGCTCTTGCCGCCGCCCGCATAGCCGAAGGCGGGATCGAAATAGCGGCTGCTGCCGGTGCTCCAGCCGTAGCCGACATTCGCGCCCACATAGAAGCCCGTCCAGGTGAAGGCCGGCATGGCTTCATAGGCCGGGGCAGGGGAATAACGCGCGGGCAGGTCGGCGGCCTGGGCGGTCGCGGCCGTGATGGCCAGGGCTGCAGTTCCGGTAATCAGTCCAAGGAGAGAGGTACGCATCACTTTTTTCCGTGCTTGAGGACCAAAAGCGCAAGGCTTGAAGTGCCTGTCGGGCGGAAGATAAGAGCGATGTGAATAATATTGCAATAGACTACCAAGTTTCACTTACCGATATGCTTTCCGATCTGTAAACGTTTACTTTTCATCAACTATAGCGGGCCTGGAAAGCTTGACCGTAAGGGCTCCCCATGCGGAGATTGCGTCGACCCGACGGCTTTAAGGCCGGAAGCGAGAGACAACGAGACCTTGGCCCTGCCTTCCCGGCAGGGCCCTTTCGTTTCGGCAAACGGCAAGGCTCGGGCGGTCACGCCGGTGAGGCCTGCAGCGCAAGGCGCGCGATCGTGTCTACATCGGCGCTCATGGGCAGGCGCGCGGGATCGAGCTGACAAACCGGAAACCAGCGCACCTCGAGCGCATCGTCCCCGGCCAGGGGCTCACCGGACACGAGGATGCAGCGGACGGCGATCAGGATGTAGTGGTGTCGGAGATGGCCGCCCTCGTCGCGGTCGAGAATGTCGAGGGTCGCGAGAACCTCGCCCGCCTGCGCCGCAATGGCGGTTTCCTCCTGCAGTTCGCGCAGGGCAGCGTCCGCGACGGTTTCGCCATATTCGATCTTGCCGCCCGGGAATCCCCACAGGCCCGCATCGGGCGGGTTGGCGCGCCGCACGAGAAGCACATGGTCGCCGCGCAGGACGACGGCGATCACGGCAGGAACAGGACGAGAAGGGGCACGGCCGGTCATGGCCGAGCCATACTGCATGTTCCGGCGGCGGGGAACAGGTGCCGCGGGCCCTGAGGCCCACGGGCACAGGTCTCAGCGGGTGCGGTCGGCCAGCACGGAGTGGAAGGGCTCCAGGCTCCGCTGGAACCAGCGCGTCGTCGCCTCCGCGATGTCCTTCCACTGGGCGGTCGCCGCTTCATAGGCCTGGCGGGACCTGTCCGTGTGGAGGCGCAGCGCCTCCGCCGGATGCGGCGCGTCGATGGCGGAGCGCCACAGGTCGATGGCGGTCTCGCTCTGGCGCTGCATGGCCGCGATGATCTTGTCGTTGACCTCGAGGGCACCGTGAGCGGTGGCCAGGGCGGCCTCGCTCAAAGCATGCCTCAGAGCCTCCGTGCGCTCCTGGCCGAAGCGGGAGAACTGCATCGGCTCTCCCATCCGGTCCGTGCTCGTGTGAGACTGGAGCGGGGTTTCCACAGCCGCATGGGCAGGATGAGTCTCGGAGACCGGTTCGCTCCGCGCCGTCTCAAGGGCGAGTTCCGGCCCGGGCTTCGGGGCGGAGGCTTGCTTCCTGGCACGCGGGGCGCGTGCTTTCTTCGCGTCGGCCATGGCCACGTCCTCGCTTGGCAGGTCTTACTTCTTGGTGGTGGTGTGCTTCATGGCCGATTGGGCCATGGTGCCGAATTCGCGCATCTGGGTCTGCATGGATTCGACCTGCGAGCGCACGAACTCAGCCTGATACTGCATGGCTTCCTGGACGTTCTTGGCCCGCACCATCTTCTGCGCGAGGTCGAAGGCGGCCGCGATGTTCAGCTCCGCATAGGTGAGGGTCTTGCGGGTCGCGTCCTTCATGCTCGCCTGGGCGGTGTTCGCCGATCCCTCGAAGGTATCGACCGTCTTCTGCGCGGCGCCGAGGAAGCCGTCCATGGCCTTGCGGGCCTGCTCGACGCTCTTTTCGGCGAAATCGCGCATCTCTTCCGGAATCTCGTAACCCGTCGTCTGGTTGGTCGCCATGGATCGCTCCTGTTAAGGCTGTTGTGCAGTGCAATATCACATTGTGCAGCGCAAAATCAAGATCAAGGCCGTGCCTATTCATTAAGGTTATCACGAAGTAAAGAGATTTAGGAGTTCAGGCACAGGCCCCATTATCCGATAATGCGAAGCCGCCGCTTTATGTCCCGCGGCGAATGGAGTGAAAGGTCGAGGCCGTTCATGACGGGTGCTCCGGACCGGTTCGAAAGAATGCTGGCGCGGCTTGCCGCCGACCCGGCCTCGGCATTTCCCGCCGGGCCGGAGACGGCCGTGCTCGTCTGGAGCCAGGCGGGAGATAGGCTCCTCTGGGCATCATCGGCCGCGTCAGGCCTGCGGTGGGTCCTCGCTAATGAAACCGGCGTCGTTTTTCCGGCCCTTCAGGCCAGGAGCCGCCTGAGGGCCTTGGGCGGCGGTCTCGCCCCCAGGAACGGGACGCGGCTCGAACGCCTGCGCCTCGACCCGGCTGGCCTGTCGCCGCCCGTGACCTGCGCCTGCCGACTGACGGATCTCGATGGCGAGACCGTCCTCGTCACGGCCGTCGTCGGCTCGCTTCCGCGCGCCTATGGTCGTCCTGTTCGGGAGAAAGCACCCCAGACCGAAAAGACGCATCCGGCAGCCGGGGAGGAGCCTAGGCAGAGCGGCGACCGGCGCGGCCCGATCCGGTTCGTCTGGCGGACCGATCCCGAGACCCGCTTCCTGGACGTATCAGCGGGCCTGGCCGAGGCGGTCGGCCCCGAATCCTCCCGCATCGTTGGAATGACCTGGGACGAGGTGGCAGGGTCTCTCGCGGAGGATCCCGGCCAGGAGATCGCATCGCTCTTCGCGCGGCGCGAGACCTGGAGCGCCCGGACAATCCTGTGGAACATGGACGGCTCCGACCGACAGGTCCCGGTCGATTGGGCCGGCATGCCGGTCTTCGGACCGCAGCGGACGCTTGTCGGCTTCAGGGGCTTCGGCCTTGTGCGCATGGACGCCGTCCGCGAGCGGGCGGCGCCTGCCGCTCCAGCGACGGAGAGCGAGCCGGATCCTCAGATGGACGGAGGGGCGCCGGATCTGTCCCCCGCTGAGGAAATCCGCAGCCACGACGAGGTTCTGTTCGAGCGCCTGCGCGAGACGGTCGCGGCAACCCTGGCCGAGCTGGGGACGGACGAGGCTGCGCCGGAGATTCCCGCGCCTGCGGAAGCTTCCGTTGTTCCGGCCCGTTCCGAAATGGGACTGTCGAATGCGGAGCGCAGCGCCTTCCGCGAGATTGCCCGCGCCCTCGGGGCGCGTTTCGAGGCCGAGGAACCGCCGCGTGACGTCGTGCCTCCGCCGGCATCCGAACAGGAGCCGGCCCCAGCGGAGCCCGCGCCTGCGGTCCCGCCGACCCTCGACGGGGACAGGGTGCTCGACCGCCTGCCCATCGGCGTGCTTGTCCATCGGGGCAACGAGATCCTGTTCGCTAATCGCAGCCTGCTCGACCTTGCCGGCCACGAGACCGGAGCCGATCTGGCGGCCGGCGGCATCGCGGGCCTTTTCGGCAGCTCTCCTGCGCCTTCCGGCCGGGAGCAGGAGGGCTCGCCCCGGGCGATTGCGACCCGGCAGGGCGAGAGCGTACCGGTCGAGGTGCGCCGGGCCAAGGCCGAGTGGAACGGGGAACCTGCCGATCTCATGACGATCCGCCGGATCCAGGACACGGAGGCCGACCGTCGTCTTCCGGTTCTTGAGGCGGAGCTGCGCCTGCGCGAAGGCCGGATGCAGGAGCTGGAATCGATCCTCGACACCGCGACCGACGGAGTGATCGTTCTCGACGAGACCGGCCGCATCGTGTCCCTCAACCGCTCGGCCGAGGCCCTGTTCGGCTACGACCAGGGCGAGGTGGTGGGAGATGCGATCACGGTTCTCCTCGCGCCGGAAAGCCATATCGTCGCCCTCGATTATCTCGAAGGTTTGCGCTCGCCCGGCGTCCAGAGCCTGCTCAACGACGGACGCGAGGTCCAGGGGCGGGTGCGCCAGGGCGGAACGATCCCGCTCTTCATGACCATGGGCCGGGTCCATGACGGGCCGGGCCGGAAATTCTGCGCGGTCCTGCGAGACATCACGGCCTTCAAGAAGGCGGAAGGCGAGCTCGTGGGCGCCAAGCGCGCCGCCGAGGAGGCGAGCGCCCAGAAGTCTGACCTGCTCGCCAAGATCAGCCACGAGATCCGCACGCCCCTCAATGCCATTCTGGGCTTTGCCGAGGTCATGCTGGAGGAGCGGTTCGGGCCCGTCGGCATCGACCGCTACAAGGAATATCTCAAGGACATCCACGCCTCCGGCGCGCATGTCATCAGCCTTGTGAACGATCTGCTCGACCTCGCCAAGGTCGAGGCCGGGCGCATGGAGCTCGCCTTCACGAGTGTGGGGCTGAACGGTCTCGTCTCAGCCTGCGTGACGCTGCTGCAGCCCCAGGCGGCGCGGGACCGGATCGTCGTGCGCACCAGCTTTCCGGAGAAGCTGCCGCCCGTGGTGGCGGACGAGCGCTCCATGCGCCAGATCGTCCTCAACCTCGTGTCGAATGCGATCAAGTTTACGGATGCGGGCGGGCAGGTGATCGTCTCCACGGCCCTGACCGACCGGGGCGAGGTGGCGTTCCGGGTCCGCGATACCGGCATCGGCATGACCGAGAAGGAGATCCAGGCCGCCCTCGAGCCGTTCCGGCAGCTGGCAACGGCACGCAAGCGCGGCGGCACGGGGCTCGGCCTGCCCCTGACCAAGGCCTTGGTCGAGGCGAACCGGGGCGCGCTGCAGATTTCGAGCAGCCCCAACGAGGGCACCCTCGTGGAGGTGATCTTCCCGCCGACGCGGGTGCTGGCCGAGTGACCGAAGGAGCTTCGCGCTTCTTCCTGCGCCGCGCCGCTCCGGCCGATATGCCGGCGGTGGCTCGGCTGCACCGTGCGGTGCGTGAGGCGTGCCTTCCCTATCTGCCGGATCTCCACACGCCAGAGGAGGACTTGGCCTTCTTCCGGGACCTCGTGCTTCCCCGAAGCATCGTCTGGCTCGCGGAAGCGGACGGAAAGTTCATCGGCTATGCGGCTCTGTGCGGCGATTGGCTCGACCATCTCTATGTGGACCCCGCCTGGCACTCTCGGGGCGTCGGATCGGCCCTGCTGCAGGCCGTGCGGGAGGGGAGCAGCCGTCTCCAGCTCTGGACCTTCCAGAAGAACGCGCAGGCCCGGCGCTTCTACGAGCGGCATGGCTTTGTCCCGGCTGAATTCACCGACGGGTCCGGGAACGACGAGAAGGAGCCCGACATCCGCTATCTGTGGGAAGCTTGAGTTTTCGTTCCCCGCGTGGGCTTGATCGCGAGCCGCGGGACGGGCCAAGCTCGCCTTTCCGCTTCGTCACTCCACACAGGCCCATGGCACAACCGAACCCTCCGCCTCTTTCCCTGCGCCCTCTCGTTCCGTCCGATGCCCGGGCCTTCCGGGATCTGCGGCTGGAAGCGCTCGCCGGTGTGCCCGAGGCCTTCGGGTCTAGCTATGAGGAGGAGGTGGCCCGCAGCCTCGACGATTTCCGCGCCATGATCCCCGAGAGCGGCCCCGGCCGGATCTTCGGGGGCTGGTCCGGAGAGCGGCTCGTCGGAATGGCGGGCTTCGCGGTCCAGGGCCGTCTGAAGGCCCGGCACAAGGGCGTGATGTGGGGTGTCTATGTCCAGCCGGACCTGCGCGGGCAGGGGCTCGGCGAGGCCCTTGTCCGGCAAGTCGTCACCCACGCGGCCGCACACGTCATCGTGCTCGAGGCGGCCGTCGGTCTTTCCAACACGGGCGCCCGTCGTACCTACCACAAGCTCGGCTTCCGGCCCTATGGGATCGAGCGCAAGGCCCTGCGCGTCGGCGACACATTCTACGACGAAGAGCTGCTTTTCATGGAATTCGAGACGCCCCGGGTGTAACGCCGGAGAGAGCCGGGACGTGGGACATCTGCTCTCCTCAAAGACAAATTGAGGCTCGGATATTCCGCCAAAGTGCCCTAGGTGTTGTTCCCAGCCCGCCACGAGACGACGGAAAGCCCATGTCCACCTATCGCCTCGACCAGCTCTTCGCGCCCCGCTCCGTTGCCGTGATCGGCGCAAGCCCCCGCGCCGGGTCGCTGGGGCTCACCTTCCTGCACAATCTCATCCAGGGCGGCTTCGCTGGGCCTGTGCATCCGGTCAATCCGCATCATCGGGAGATCGAGGGCAGGGCGTGCTTTCCCTCCATCTCCAAGCTTCCCGAGGTGCCGGACCTCATCGTGGTCGCGGTGCCGCCGCCCAGCGTGCGCGGGGTGATCGAGGAGGCGGGCCGCTGCGGCGTGGCCGCGGCCGTGATCGCGACCTCGGGCCTCGGCTACGGGCCGGGATCCCTCTCCGAGAAGGTCCGCCTGGCCGCACGGCGCCATGGTCTGCGCCTCGTCGGGCCGAACTGCATCGGGGTCATCGCGCCGCGGGCGAAGCTCAATGCCAGCTTCGCGGCCCGCGGGGCCCTGGCCGGAGATCTGGCGTTGGTGTCCCAGTCTGGCGCCGTCGCGGCCGGGCTCGTGGAGTGGGCCGCCCAGCGCAATGTGGGCTTCTCGGCCATCGTATCCCTCGGCGATAAGATCGACGTCGATTTCAGCGACTGCCTCGATTACTTCTCGCGCGATGCCGGGACACGCGCGATCCTCCTGTACATCGAATCCATCGACAACGCGCAGAAGTTCATGTCGGCGGCCCGCGCTGCGGCGCGCACCAAGCCGGTGGTGGCCATCAAGGCCGGCCGCCATGCGCAAGGCGCTCAGGCGGCCGCCACGCATACGGGCGCCATGGCGGGCTCCGATGCCGTGTTCGAAGCCGCGTTCCGCAGGGCGGGAGTGCTACGGGTGCTCGACCTCGACCAGCTCTTCGCGGCGGCCGAGACCCTGGGGCGCCAGAAGCCGTTCCCAGGCAACCGCCTCGCCGTTCTGACGAATGGCGGTGGGGTCGGCGTGCTCGCGGTCGACCGGCTCATCGATCTCGGCGGTACGCTGGCAGGCCTCTCGGACGAGACGCGCCGCAAGCTCGATGCGGTGCTGCCCGCCACCTGGTCGCATTCGAACCCGGTGGACATCATCGGAGATGCGGATCCCGCCCGCTATGCGGTCGCGCTCGAAGCCTTGCTCACGGATCCGGACAACGACGCGATCCTCATCCTCAACGTTCCCACGGCCGTGACGGATGCGCCCAAGGCCGCGGCGGCCATTGCGGACACCGTCCGGCGCGCCCGTGCCAACGGTTTCGTGCAGAAACCCGTCTTCGCGGCCTGGATCGGCGAGGATCCGGAATCGGCGCGGGTCTTCGAGGAGCTGCGCATTCCGCATTTCGCCACGGAGGCGGACGCGGTGCGCGGCTTCATGCAGCTCGTCCGCTACCGCGAGGCGCAGACCGAGCTCATGGAGACGCCGGACAGCCTTCCGAAGGACTTCGTGCCCGACACGGCCGCCGCACAGGCCATCGTCAAGGGCGTGCTCGCCGAGAACCGTCACTGGCTCGATCCGCTCGAGACCAATGCCCTGCTCAGGGCCTACGACATCCCGGTTGCCCCCGTGCATCTGGCGCGGACGCCGGACGAGGCCGCGGCGGCCGCACGGCCGATCATCGCCGAAGGCGGAACGGTGGCGGTGAAGATCCTCTCGCCCGATATCGTGCACAAATCCGATATCGGCGGCGTGAAGCTCGACCTCACGACCGAGGAGGCGGTCAGGAAGGCGGCGGTCGATATCTTCGAACGGGCGGCGCGCCTGCGGCCCGAGGCAGTGGTGAAGGGCGTCACGGTCCAGCCGATGGTGCGGCGCGCCAAGGCGCGGGAACTGATCGTCGGTCTCGCGGACGATCCGTCCTTCGGACCCGTCGTGCTCTTCGGACGCGGTGGAACGGCCGTGGAGGTCATCAACGACAAGGCCCTCGCGCTGCCGCCCCTCGATCTCAAGCTCGCGCACGACCTGATTTCGCGCACCCGCGTATCGCGGATCCTCAAGGGCTATCGCGACGTGCCGGCGGCGGACGAGCGGGCTATTGCGCTCGTCCTGGTGAAGATCGCGCAGCTCTCCGCCGACCTGCCGGACATTCGCGAGATCGACATCAATCCGCTCCTCGCCGACCAGGATGGCGTCATTGCCGTGGATGCGCGCATCGCGGTTGCGGCCGAGACCCGCAAGGCGAGGGGGCATCCCCGCTTCGCCGTGCGTCCCTACCCCAAGGAGTGGGAGCGCGTGGTTGCTTTGCGCAACGGCCGCGAGGCCTTCGTGCGTCCGGTCAGGCCAGAGGACGAGGAGGAGTTCCGCCGCTTCTTCGAGCAGGTGACGCCGGAGGATCTGCGCCTGCGCTTCTTCGCGCCCGTGCGGGACTTCAGCCACACCTTCCTGGCCCGGCTTACGCAGATCGACTATGCCCGCGCCATCGCGTTCGTGGCCTTCGACCGGGAGACCGGCGAGATGATGGGTGCGGTGCGGCTCCACGCGGATGCCAACCACGAGACCGGCGAATACGCAATCCTGCTGCGGTCCGACCTGAAGGGCATCGGTCTCGGCTGGAGCCTGATGCGCATGATGATCGAATGGGCGAAAGTCGAGGGGCTGCGCGTCATCGAGGGCCAGGTGCTGCGCGAGAATGCCACCATGCTCGACATGTGCCGCCAGCTTGGCTTCTCGATCCGCAACGATCCCCACGATCCGGACCTGCGTGTGGTGACGCTGCCCGTCGCTGAATTTTCCGACATGGCGCTGCTCCCGGCCTGATACGCCGGGAGAGCTTTGGGACATTGCGAGGGTGAGCCTCGGCTATCGTGGGTGAACCCTTGGCCAGGAGCTCAAAGGGCCCGCGCCAGGATGGAGCGAAGATCGCCCTTGAGGTCGGTGGGTTCGTCCCAGGTGATGTTGGCGATCCGCCAGCCTTTGGCCGTCTTGGCGAGATCGTACCGGATCTTCGTCCGCTGGCCGAGATTGGTGAACGACACGAGGCCCGTCGCAGCCTCCGCACTCTCCGACTCGATCGCGATGGCGAGGCTCGCGATCTCGAAATCCTGTGCGGCCACGAAGGGATCGAAGTCGATGCGACCGATTTCACCCTTGGCTTCGTTCACGTCGCGAAGGATCAGTTTCGTCAGGGCCGCGTCGAAATAGCGCTCGGCCGTGCTGCCGCGCCAGGAGAGGCCCATGGCGTCGGGGCCAGAATAGGACTTGTAAAGGGCTGTCAGGAACTGCCGGGGCGTCGTGTCGGCTGCGTGCAGAGCACCGGGCCAGACCGTCGCGATCAGGAGGAGGGCCATGGCCCACGAGGCCAGGCGAGACCATCCGACGAGGCGGCTTTCGATCGCAAATGAGGGCTGCATCCGCATGGCTTTTTTAACAAGACGATGCGCGCATCAAGACCAGCTTTTGCGCGCACCGTGAAGAGGTCTCGTGTCGAAAGCGTCGGATCAGTGATCGTCGCTCTTCACATCGCCCACATGCTTCTGGGCATAGAGCTGGAGGCCAAGCTGCTCGACGAGGTTGATCTGCGTTTCGAGGAAGTCGATATGGCCCTCCTCGTCCTTCATCAGATCCTCGAACAGGTTCTTTGACACCCGGTCGCCCACGCTTTCGCAATAGGCCGCGGCCTCGCCGTAAAGCTCCCGCGCGTCGTATTCGGCCGCAAGGTCGCATTCGAGGATTTCGCGGATGTTCTGGCCGATCCGCAGGGGGTCGAGAACCTGGAGGTTGGCGAAGCCGTCGAGGAAGATGATGCGCTCGATGAAGCGGTCCGCGTGATGCATCTCCTCGATGGATTCCTCGCGCCAGGTCTTCGCGAGCTCCTTGTAGCCCCAGTCGTCCAGGAGCCGGTAATGCAGCCAGTACTGGTTGACCGCCGTCAGCTCGCTGCGCAGGCCGCGATTGAGATACTCGATGACTTTCTGATCGCCCTTCATCCTAACCCTCGTGTCGAACAGGCGCTGGCGCGCCGCCCCCTCTATTTAGAGGAATTCCGAACGGGGGAAAGGATCTTTGCGCATCAGGCGGCCGGCTCGGCCGCCGCTTTCTGGGGGAGGGTAGGGCAGCAGCCGCGCTGGCAGGCGGAAACCGCCTCGACACCGGCCTCGGCCAGCGCCTTGTCCATGATCGACCGGATGGTCCGCACGCAGCGTCCGCAATTCGGGCTGCATCCGAGACAGCGATAAACCTGGGCCGGCGTGCGCGGGCAATCCGGACCCGGTGTGAGGCACCCCTTCACATCGCCGTCGGACAAGACGTTGCAGGAACAGACGATCATGATGTTATAGTTTAGAACTGTTAAAAACTAGAGCTTTATCAAATACTTAGCTCAGATCGCCCCGAAAGCGCAAAGCCTTTCGGCTGCGCCCGGTTGTCACGGCCCATCGATATTCAGGGAAGGCGGCGGAACAGGCCCGGATAGTCGCGCACGAAGCCGTCCTGGTCGACAGGCAGATCGGCCGTGAAGTCGCTGTCCAGGCTCTCGAAACGATAGAGCCTGTCGGGCTCGAGAGCCGTGTAGCGCTGGTTATGCGGAGAGACGTCGAGGCTCGGCACGGCAATGTAGCAGAGCCGGATCTCGAGGGACTCGCCGGCCTTGAGCCCCAGGCGGCGGATCGGCAGGGTGTTGGTGGCCGGGGTGGCCTGAATATCGATGTCGAGGCAGCCCTGGAGGTCGGGCCGCTCCGCCCCATTCATGCGCCAGATGCCCTGGCCGTTGCTTTCCAGGTGCAGGACCCGTCCGGCTGCGGTTCGGATGCGGACGTCGCGGGTGCGCCAAGCGGCATCGACCCGCACCCGGTAGGTGATACCGTAGCGCATGGTCCCGTTCTGTCCGATGACGACGCCGGCAAGTTCGACGCCGCCGTCCACGGGACTGATCTCCGCATGCTCCAACCCTGCCTCGCAGCCCGTCCAGGCGGACCAGCGGATCATGCGGGCGATGAAGTTGGAGGCCATGGCGAAGACGTCTCCCGGATCAGTCCCTCACGACCACCACATGCACCCTTCGGGGGCCATGGGCACCGAGCAGGAGGGTCTGCTCGATGTCACCGGACCGGGACGGGCCGGTGATCCAGTTCACCGTGCGCGGCATGGAGCCCTTGCCGAAAGCGAAGCGCACCTTGTTCCACACGGTCTCGTAATCGCCCGCGATGTCCTTGGCCGAGACCACGATGATGTGGTTGTCGGGCAGGAAATTGAGGGTGGACGGGTTTTCCGGCCCTGAGACCATCACGAGGGACCCGGTCTCGGCGACGCCGCCGAAGGCGTGGCTCACGGCGTTGATGTCACCGCCCTGGCTCGGCCCCTGTGACACCTCGAGGGAGGTCTCGCCCCAGGGCATCCCGGTCAGGCGCTGGTCCTGGCCCATGCGCAGGGTCGCCGGAAGATTGTGGTCGCGCAGGAAGGTGGCCACGATCTGCGGCACCTCGTCCGCGGAGGAAACTTCCGTCATGGTCGCGAGCGCGGCTTCCGCCTGCCGCCGGAAGAGGGCGAGCCGTTCCTCGCCGGAGACCTGGCCACGCTCCGGAATGATGCCCTTCGGGGCGCGCTCCAGCCGCTCCATGGCGATCTGACGTCGGATGGTCTCGTTGCCCTTCACGCCGAGCGAGCGGCGGATATTGGCCAGAACCTCGTCGCGGGCGCTCATGCGGTTCTCCCCCGGCGCTCGCGCCGCCAGCGGGCCTGGAAGGTCTCGCCCTGCGGGGTCGGGAAATCACGGGATTTGGTCCAGCCCCGTGCCAGAGGAAGCCAGGAGAACCGACCCTTGCGGCGTCCGGCCAGAGCAAGGCCCGCCATCGCCGCGCGGGTCGCCAGCCGGTAGAGGGCAGGCCGCCGGGCGAAGAAGCCCCAGACGGCGAGGCCGGAGCGGAAGGTGGCCGGCGTCAGGTGACGTTCGAATTCCCGCTCGCGCCAGTGGCGCATGAGCTTCGGCAGGGGGATGCGCACGGGGCACACGCTCTCGCAGCGTCCGCAGAACGTGGAGGCGTTGGGCAGGTGCCCGGCCTTGTCGACCCCGATCAGGCTGGGAGTCAGCACCGCGCCCATGGGGCCAGGATAGACCCAGCCGTAAGCATGACCGCCGACCGCGTGATAGACCGGGCAATGGTTCATGCACGCCCCGCACCGGATGCAGCGCAGCATCTCCTCGAAATCGGTGCCGAGCATGGCAGAGCGGCCATTGTCGAGGAGAATGACATGGTAGTTCTGCGGGCCGTCGGCATCGGCGATCTGGCGCGGACCGGTCGAGAAGGTGGTGTAGACGGACATTTCCTGCCCGGTCGCCGAGCGGGCCAGGACGCGCAGGATCTGGCTCACATCCTCGAGGGTCGGCACCAGCTTCTCGATGGAGGCCAGCACGATGTGGGTCTTGGGCAGGATCTGCGTCAGATCGCCGTTGCCCTCGTTGGTGACGATGACGGAGGTGCCGGTCTCGGCGATCAGGAAATTGGCGCCCGTGATGCCCACATCCGCCGCGAGGAAGCGCTCGCGCAGCACGGCGCGCGCTTCGGTCAGCAGCTGCACCGGCTCGGAGAGGTCACGCTTCGGGTCGAGGTTCTTGTGCACCCGCCGGAAATCCTGCTCCACCTGGGTGGCGTTCAGGTGCACGGCCGGCGCGATGATGTGGCTCGGCATCTCGTTGCGGAGCTGGATAATGTACTCGCCGAGATCGGTCTCGACCGGCTGAATGCCGTGCGCTTCGAGATGGGCGTTGATGCCGATCTCCTCGGAGATCATCGACTTGCCCTTGGTGACCGTCCTGGCCCCGGCCTCCCGGCAGATGGACAGGATGAGGTTGCGCGCCTCCTCGGCGTCGCGGGCGAAGTGGACATGTCCGCCCGAGGCCTTCACCTTTTCCTCATAGGCCTCGAGATAGAGGTCGAGGTGCTGCAGCGTGTGGTTCTTGATGTCCCGCGCGGTGTCGCGCAGGGCCTCGAATTCGGGAAGCTTCTCGGTGGCGGCCTGGCGCTTGTCGATGAAGCCCTGCTTCACGTTGCCGAGCGCCTTCTGCAACTGCGTATCGGCCAGGGCCCGGGCGGCGTTCTGCTTGAACTGGGGAGACGTGGCGTGAACGGTCATACAGGCTATTTAGCCTGAATTGAGGAAAAGCGCGAGGGAGCGGCGGCCGCAGGGACGCCGCAACCCCGGTCAGTTTCAGCGGTCGTATTCGAGCTTCGGATACCAATCCGTCCCGCGTCCCTCCGGCGTCATGTCGAGCACGGTCCAGAGGGGCGCAAGATCAGGCGCGCCGCGGGGATCCTGACCGGGATCGGCGGTCTCGCCGGTCATCTCGCCGCTCCAGAAATGACGGGGGGGCCCGTCTCGCCGGGTGAAGACGTTCAGGCTCGGGACCTCCGACCCGTCCGGCAGCACGCCGTGATAGTCGCGGGAATAGTTGCCGTCGAGATCCGTATAGAGCCGCAGGTTCTTCCAGCCGCGTTCCCGCTTCCACGCAGCCAGTCGCTCGATGGGTGAGCGCGCGACGACCACGAGCGCCATCCGCTGCCCGATATCGGCGGCATTCCCTTCCAGCGCATCGAGCAGGTTGGTGCACATGGGGCAGGGCCGCTGGCGCTGCGGCCCGAACATGTAGCTGTAGACCGCAAGGCTCTGCCTGTCCCCGAAAAGGTCAGCGAAGCTCGCGGGCCCGTCTTCTCCCTGGAAGCGGTAGTTGCCACCGACCTCGCCCCCGGGCGGCAGAGCGCGGCGCAGGGCTGCGACGCGCTCGATATGACGGCGCAGCGCAATCTCCTCCGCGAGCAGGGCGGTGCGCGCTGCGCGGTATTCGGCGCTCTCGTTCGGAAAGCGCACCTGACTGCGGCGGGCCAGCTCCGCAGCGGGGATCAATCCGTCGGTCATGCCGGGTTCCTTCGAAAAGGTTGTCATGAACGGCGCGGTCCGACGAGGCCGAACAGGGCGCCCTGGGGATCGGAAGCGACGATGATGAAGACACCGCCGGGCACTTCGGCCGGACCGTCATGGATCGTGCCGCCGTTTTCGGAGACGGCACGTGCCGCGACATCGATATCCGCGACGCCGAAATAAAAGGTCCAGGCAGGCGGCGGCCCGTCCGGGCGCCGATTCATCATGGCGCCGATCATCGTGCCGTTTTGGAGGATGAAGCGGTATTCGCCCAGCTCTCCCATAGGCATCGCGTCGCCCTTCTCCCAGCCGAACAGGCTGGCATAGAAGCTGAACGCCGTATTCTGATCGCTGGCGGCAAGCTCGTTCCAGTGACAATGGCCGACCTTGTCCTGGGCGAAGGCGGTGCTCGTGCCCTCCATCGTGCCACGCATCACATAGAAACTGACGCCCTGCGGATCCGCCACCATGGCGAAGCGGCCCACGCCCGGAATGTCCGTCGGCGGCACATGCTGCCGTCCGCCCGCCCGAACGACCTCGTGGGCCGTTGCATCGACATCGCGGACGCCCACATAGCCGAGCCAGCCGGGGCGCATGCCCGTCTGCTCGCATTCCGGCCGCAGCACAGTGAATCCGCCGATGTCCGCATCGTCGGTCTTGAAGATCCTGTAGGCGCCGTCACCGCCTTCGGCCGGGCGGTTTCGCCAGCCGACCACCGCGCCATAGAACCGGGCGGCCGCGTCGGGGTCGGTCGTCAGAAGCTCATACCAGATGAAGTCGCCGTGGGAGTTGGCCATCACATGCCCTCACACATCGAGGATCGGCGCGAAGCCGCCGAAGATCATCCGCTTGCCGTCGAACGGCATCTCGGCGCCCATGGCTTCCATGCGCGGGTCGGTCATGATCTTCTTGTTCGCTGCGTCCCGAACGGCTTTCGAGGGGTACTCGATCCAGCTGAACACCACGGTCTCGTCGTCCTTTGCCTGCACGGCGCCGCGAAAATCCGTGACCTTGCCGTCCGGCACGTCGTCGCCCCAGCATTCGACCATGCGGATGGCGCCGAATTCCTTGAAGAGCACAGCCGCCTCGGCCGCATGCCGGCGGTAGACCTCCTTTTTGGCGGACGGCACTGCGAGCACGAACCCTTCCACATACGACATCGGCTTCCTCCTGCTTAGTGGCGGCGCTTCTTCCAAACGCTGTCGTCGCGCATATAATGTTGATATCAACCTAATTGAGCGGAGTCAAAGCCGGCTTCCGCTGATCGCCGGCATGGAGGCTATTGCGCTGACAGGAGGGGTTCGGGTGGCCGCGCCGCTTCTCAACCAGCTTGAGCGGGTTTGCGGGTGGCCATGGTCATGGCGAGACCCGCCAGGATCAGGACCACGCCAGCAACGAAGGCCGCCCCCATGGTATCGCCGAACATGACGGATGACGCGGCGATGCCGATGACGGGCTGCAGATACTGAACGCTCGCGGCGATCCGGGCCGGAACGTTGCGCAGGATGCTCAGCCACAGAAACAGGCCCGCAACCGTGACCACGACACCGAGATAGACCGCAGCCCAGAGGGCCTGGGCCGTGATTTCGATAGGAACGAGCCGCATTTCCCAGCCCGCCCAGGGCAGAAGCGCGATGAAGCCGAACAACGTGCTCCAGGCCGCGACGGCAGCGGTGCCGTATCGGTCGGTGAGTTCGACGCTCCAGACATAATAGAACGCAATGGTCACTGCCGACAGAAGGACCCAGGCTGCGCCGCTCACACTGGTCTCGAACAGATCCGCGGTGCCCCCTTCATTCCCCAGCGCTACGAGCGCAATGCCCGCGAAGGCCGCCAGCAGCCCCAGTTGCTGCCGGCCCGAGACAGGCTGCTTGAGGCGCAAAGCAGCAAAAACGACGATGAAGACCGGAATGGTGGCCGAGATGATGGTGCCGACCGATGCGGACGTGCCGGCGACCCCGAAGGTCTGGGCGACCTGCCCTATGCCGATGCCCAGCACCCCGAGGGCAGCGACATGGGGCAGCGCCCGCCACGACAGCCGCTGCCTGCCCACGATGAAAAGCATCAGAAGCGGCACCGCGATGGCGAACCGCAGCGCGGTCAGCGTCAATGGAGGAAGCGTCAGAAGACCGAGCTTGGTGACCGGAATCGACAATCCCCACATGACGGCCAGCAGCAACATGGCCCCAAAGCTGCGCAGGGAAGGGGCCGCGTCGCGGGGAACGGCGGGTTCCACGGAGGCAGGGGAGGGGCTCGCAATGCTCTGGGTCGACATGAACAGGCTGCACGGAATGGGATGACGCCGCCATCGCGGATTTTCACAGTGCTAGGGCCGCCCTTCCGGGCTGACAAACCATTTGTTCTCACGTAACGTGTGAGCCAAACTCACGCATGCGGCTCCATGTTCGACCGGCTTCCTCCCCTGCAGACCCTGCGCGCCTTCGAGGCCGCCGGACGCCTCTCGAGCATGACCCTGGCCGCAGAGGAACTGCACGTGACCCACGGGGCGGTGAGCCGGCATATCAAGACCCTTGAGGACCACCTCGGCGTCCCCTTGTTCCGGCGCCTGACCCGAAGGATCGTCCTGACCGACGAGGGAGCGAGGTTGCTGGTCGTCGTCACCCGCGTGTTGGCCGAGCTGACGCGGGAGGCCGAGGGCCTTCGCGCGCCGAAAAGCGCGGAACGGCTGACGATCAGTGTCGGCATCTCATTCGCAAGCAAGTGGCTCGGGCCTCGCCTGCATCGGCTGATTGCGCGCCATCCCGAATTCGATATCCACCTCGACATCACCGATCCCGACGCCGACCTGAGCAACGAGCAGATTGATGCGGCCGTGCGCTACGGCCATGGCCGCTATCCGCACCTCGCCGCAGAGCGAATTCTGGAAGAGACCCTCACGCCAGTGTGCAGCCCGGCCTACCGGGCGGAGAAGGGTGGATTGCTGTCGGTCGAGAGCCTCGCCGAATGCAGGTTGCTGCATGAGGACCGCCTGCTGCATGACGACCGCTGGCTGGGCAACTGGGACAAATGGTTTGCCATGGCGGGCGTGGAGGTCGGCCCCAGGAGGCGCGGCCCGATCTACAGTCACGGCAGCATGGCGATCGAGGCGGCCATTCGTGGAGAAGGGGTCGCCCTGGGGCGCAGTGCGTTGGTCGCGGAGGATATCGCGGCCGGGCGCCTGGTTGCGCTCTTCCCGCATGTGCGGCTCGAGTCCGAGCGGGGCTACGACCTCGTCTATCGCCCAGGCAAACGGGACCATCCCAAGGTTTGTGCCGTGCGCGATTGGCTGGCGGACGAAATCCGGCAGTTTCTCGCGAATGCGGATCCACCCCACGTTCAGGTTTGAACGGCGGGGCGCTGTCCTGCGCGAAATGGCACCAATCATCCCATCCAGCCCGAGAGGGGACATGCGCACAATCCCGATTTATGCGGTCGCGGCTCTTGCTGAAATTGCCGGATGCTTCGCCTTCTGGGCCTGGTTCCGGCTCGGCCGGTCGATCCTGTGGCTTTTGCCCGGCATGGCGTCCCTTGCGGCCTTCGGCTGGCTCCTGGCCCTAGTCCCGGTCGAACAGGCCGGACGTGCTTACGCAGTCTATGGCGGCATCTATATTGCCGCCTCCCTCCTGTGGCTGTGGCTGGTCGAGGGTGCCCGGCCCGACCGTTGGGACCTGATCGGGGCGGCCGTCTGCCTGAGTGGTGCCGCCATCATCCTATGGGCGCCGCGGGCCGTTCCTTAAACCATCCGCGCGGTCCTCATGCGGCCTCGCCATGGGTGACGCGGCCGTTCGTCGTCGATGCGCCGGCGGATGGCCCGGAAGCGCGCTGGATTTTTTCAGGCGTAACGCTTGGCGCCGGCGACGCAGAGAATGACGAGGCCCGTTGCGGCGATCATCGTCCAAGCGACCGGTTCATGGAGCAGCAGGCCGGCCAGCGCCAGACCGAAGAAGGGCTGGAGCAGTTGCAGCTGCCCGACTCCCGCGATGCCCCCGAGCGCGAGGCCCCGATACCAGAAGACGAAGCCGATCAGCATGCTGAAGACCGACACATAGGCGAGCCCGAGCCATGCCGGGCCGCCGATCCCGCTCCAGGACCCTGGCATGGTGGCCAGCGCGACGGCCGCCATCATGGGCAGAGCCAAGAGCAGGGCCCATGAGATGACCTGCCAGCCGCCGAGCCGTCGCGACAGCGTCGCGCCCTCCGCATAGCCGAGCCCGCAGAGCAGGATGGCGGCTATCATCAAAAGATCGCCCGTGAGCGAACCGGCGTCGCTGCCCGCCAGGGCGAAGCCCGCCACCGTCGCGGCGCCGAGGCACGAGAACAGCCAGAAGGCGGGTTTCGGCCTCTCGCCGCCGCGCAGGACGCCGAAGATCGCGGTCGCCAGCGGCAGGAGGCCGACGAACACGATGGAATGCGCCGCGGTGATGTGCTGGAGCGCAAGGGCGGTCAGAAGCGGAAAGCCGACCACCACGCCGAGCGCTACAACCGCGAGCGAGCCGAGATCGCCGCGCGCCGGCCTCGTCTGTCGAAGAGCAACGAGGAAGGCCGCTCCGAGCAAAGCCGCGATCGCCGCGCGGGCCGAGGTCAGGAACAGGGGCGAGAAATCGCCGACCGCGACCCGGGTCGCCGGCAGGGAGCCGCTGAAGATGATGACACCCAAGAGCCCGCTGCCCCATCCGTCCGTCGTGCGATCCATGGTCTTTTCCTTTCGCGCAGGATCCTAAGGGGGCGGGGGGTGGCCCGGACAGACACAATGCAATACAATTCGACGAAACTGTATGGGTATGGATAGCCACACAATCGGCGGGGCGCATGAAGAATACAGAACCGACACGCACCGGCGAGGTGATGGCGGCGATCCGCGCGAAAGTGTCGGGCCGTGCCCTCGTGGCGGGCGACCGACTGCCCTCGATCCGGAGCCTCGCGACGGCCATGGGCGTGTCGCCCTCCACGGTCGTCGAGGCCTATGACCGTCTCGTCGCCGAGGGTCTGATCCGCGCCCGGCGCGGTTCCGGTTTCTATGTCGCCAGCACAGGCCTGCCGCCGATGACGCTGGCGGAGGCAGGCCCACGGCGCGACAGGGCCGTCGATCCCTTCTGGGTGTCGCGGCAGTCGCTCGATGCGGACCCGGCGGTCGCCAAGCCGGGATGCGGCTGGCTGCCGGCGGATTGGATGCCGCAAGGCGCGCTCCGTCGTGCCCTGCGCACCCTTGCGCGGGGCGAGGAGGCGGTGCTGGCTGATTACGGCAGCACGCGCGGATCGCCGATTTTGCGCAGGCTGCTGCTCGGGCGGTTTGCCGAGGAGGGGATCGAGGCTTCGCCTGAACAGCTTCTGCTCACAGTCTCGGGGACACAGGCGATCGACCTGATCTGCCGCTTCCTACTCAGGCCCGGCGATACGGTGCTGGTGGACGATCCGGGCTATTTCAATTTCCAGGCGTTGCTGCGGGCGCACCAGGTCAGGATCGTCGGCGTGCCTTACACGCCCACCGGCCCCGACCCGGCCGCCTTCGAGGCCGTGCTGGCCGCTGAGCGGCCGCGCCTCTACATCACCAATTCGGCGCTCCAGAATCCGACCGGCGCCACCCTGTCGCCGCAGGTCGCCTACAGGATCCTCAGCGCCGCCGGAGCCCATGACCTGACCATCGTCGAGGATGACATCTTCGCCGATTTCGAGCCGGAGCTCTCGCCGCGCCTCGCCGTCCTCGACGGGCTCAACCGGGTCATCCGCATCGGCAGTTTTTCGAAGACCCTGTCGGCCTCGGTGCGCTGCGGCTACATCGCCGCACGGGCGGATTGGATCGAGGGTCTGGTCGATCTCCAGGTCGCGACCAGCTTCGGCGGGCCGAGCCCGGTCGCGACCGAGCTGATCGCCGGCGTTCTCGCCGGGGGCGGTTACCGCAAGCACATGGACGAACTACGCCAGCGCCTTGCGCGGGCCCGGCACGAGACGGCGAGGCGGCTGGAGCCCCTCGGCATCCGGCCCTGGCTCATGCCGCGGGGCGGGTTCTACCTCTGGTGCCGCCTGCCGGATGGCCAGGATTCCGCCGAGCTCGCCCGCAAAGCCGTGGAGGAGAACGTGGTTCTGGCCCCGGGCAACGTGTTCAGCGTCTCGCAATCGGCTGCCGGCTTCCTCCGCTTCAACGTCGCGCAGTCAGGCGACCCACGGGTGATGGCGGTTCTCCGGCGAGCCATGGATTCCAAATAGAGCCGGGGCTCATTCTCCGTGCCGGCCGCCATAGGCATTGCGCGGCGGCGGGGTCCAGCCCGCGGGCGGAGCCTTCGGCCGGTAGATCTCGACGAGCAGGGGATGGCAGGCGGCCACATCGCTGGAATGCTCGGTGCTGCAATCGCCTCCGGGGCAGGCCGAGAGGGCGCCCAAAAGGTCGATCTCGGCGAAGAACTCCAGGAAGTCGCCCGGCCGGACGGGGCTCGCCTTCATGAAATACTGGCCCGTGTCGCGGGTGAAACCGGTGCACATGAAAACGTTGAGCACGTCGTGCACCGCGGGCTCGACCGCCTCGAGCGGCCGGCCCAGCCGATGCGCGAGGGCCCGCGTCAGGTTCGAGTGGCAGCAATGGTGATAGTCGTGACCGGAGAGGAGCCGGTGCGTGTAGGGATCGCAGCGCGTGCCGATCACGTCATGCACGGAGCCGCCCCATTCGTCGAAGCCGTACCAGTCGAGACTGTCCTGCGTGATGGTCGCCATGGGGCGAAGATAGGGCAGGGACGACCACAGCCGGTCGCCGGTCGAGAGATGCGTGCCGTGCAGGGCCCGGGTCTTGCCCGAAAAGAAGCGCTCGTCGAGATTCCCGTCCGCCCAGAGGTTCAGGTCTCCAACCTGCGGCCCCTCGATGGAGACGATGCGGAAGAACGAGCCAGCGGGCACCCGGAAGCTGCGGGCGTCGCGCGGCGGCACGATCACCTCGTCCACCTTCTGCCAGCCCTCCCGGGCAGCGCGGTAGGCCTCAAGATCGGGCGGCGCCAGACTGTCGACGGGATAGCAGATGACCGGCGCGATCTTCCGGCGCGCCTCAGCGTCGTGGGGTTCCGGCCATTCGCCCTTTTCCGGTTTCATTCGCGTCTCCAGAGATTGCTGCGGGGCCAATCTATAGGCGGGTCCGCTTCCGTGGCTAGGTCCGTCAGGCCTCGTTGCGCGGCCGCAGCCAGGCGGCGTAGGGCGGGTGGATTTCCTTCATGTCCCGGTAGAGCCAGACCATGCGGTCGCAGAACCAGAGCTTGCCGAGCATGACCACAGCCGCGCCCGTAAGGGCCGCCGTGAGGTCGGTGAGGACGGCGCCTGCAAAGGCCGGAAGGGCGTCGAGCGCCGCCACGACCGAAAGGATGTTCGCCATGCGGGCATGATGGGCGGGAATCGGCACGGCCTTGCGGTTCAGCCACACGCGCTCGCCGAAGGTCGCCATGGCGCTCCAGCTGTCGGTTCGCGCCGGCGGCCGGAAGAGACGCGGGTTGAGCCACAGCCAGACGGCCACGAGGGCGACCGCCAGGATGGCCCAGGGTCCGATCCAGGCATGGCTCCAGATCGCCAGGAGGAGCAGCGGGAACGAGGCGACCCGTGTCCAGACGCTCCAGGGGCTCGCATGGCGCTCCCAGGTGCGCTCGTCCATGGCGAAGAGCCGTGCGATGACGGTTCCGTGCCGGCTCACCGCATCAGGCCTTCCCGGCCTCGCCGATGGGCGGGTCGTCCGTCATGCCGGCCAGTACTTCCGCCACGTGGCGCACCGCGACGGGTTGGCCGTCGCGGGTGAGCTTGCCGGCCATGTTCATCAGGCAGCCTAGATCGCCGGCGAGCAGGGTCGGGGCGCCGGTGGCCGCGACGTTCTTCGTCTTGGCTTCCACGATGGCGCCCGAAATGTCGCCATACTTGACCGCAAAGGTGCCGCCGAAGCCGCAGCACACGTCGCTGTCGGCCATTTCGACAAGGGTCAGGCCCTCGACGCTGGCGAGCAGGCGGCGCGGCTGGTCGTGCACCTTCAATTCGCGCAGGCCCGAGCAGGAATCGTGATAGGTCACGGCGCCGTCGTGGCGCGCCTCGACACGGGTGACGCCCATCACATCCACGAGGAAGCTGGTGAGCTCGTGGGTGCGGGCCGCAAGCTCGTTGGCCTTGGGCAGCCAGTTCGGGTCGTCAGCAAAAATTTCCGGATAATGGACCTTCAGGGTTCCGGCGCAGGAGCCGGAGGGCGCCACCACGTAGTCGTAGCCGCGGAAGGCCGCGATCACCTGCTCGGCGAGATTCCGCGCCGTGCCCCGGTCGCCGGAATTGTAGGCGGGTTGGCCGCAGCAGGTCTGGACCGGCACCTCCACGACGCACCCCGCATCCTCCAGGAGCTTCACGGCCGCGAAACCGACGGAAGGGCGCATGAGATCGACGAGGCAGGTCACGAAGAGGCCGACCCGCGGCCGCCTCGGTCGGTCGGCGGAATGGTGCCGCGAAGGGGCGTTTTCCAGGGAATGGGTCATGGTGGGAGCGCTCACGAGGCGGCCTTCCGGGCGGCTGCCGGGCCGATTCCGACGGGGCTGGCGGCGGTCGGGAAGGCGAGGGGGCGCATCAAAAACTCCTTTGCGGGCGGTGCAGAGCCTTTTAGAGAGAGTGCACATTATTGGAAAAATCCCTCAAGGGTAGCTACCATTCGCGGCCGGCGAACATGCGCCCGGCGCAAGCCCGGGCCAGCGCCGCGAAGTGTCAGGAAAGGCCGCCATGTCGATTGCATTTCCCACTCCGGACGAGGCCGTTCTGTCGCGGAGAAACGAGATTCTGGCAGGCCTCGGCCGTCTCGTGGCGCCCGAGGCCCTGATCGTTACCGAGGACGAGCGCCGCGCCTTCGAGACGGACGGGCTCACGGCCTACCGGCACATGCCGCTCGCCGTGGTCCTGCCTTCGTCGACTCAAGAAGTATCGGCCATCCTGCGCTTCTGCCGTGAGAACGGCGTGAAGGTGGTTCCCCGGGGCGCCGGCACCTCCCTCTCGGGCGGCGCGATTCCACAGGCGGACGCCATCGTGCTCGGCGTCGCCAAGATGAACCGGGTGCTCGACGTGGATTTCGAGAACCGGGTCGCCCATGTCCAGGCTGGCATCACCAATCTGGCGATCAGCCAGGCGGTGGCGCATGAGGGCTTCTTCTACGCGCCCGACCCGTCGAGCCAGCTCGCCTGCACGATCGCCGGCAACATCGCGATGAATTCCGGCGGCGCCCATTGCCTGAAATACGGGGTCACGACCAATAATCTGCTCGGCGTCACCATGGTGCTTCTCGACGGCACCGTGGTGGAACTCGGGGGCGCCCATCTCGACAGCGCAGGCTACGACCTGCTGGGCCTCGTCTGCGGCTCGGAAGGGCAGCTCGGCATCGTCACAGAGGCGAGCGTGCGCATCCTGCGCGCCGCCGAGGGCGCGCGGCCCGCGCTTCTCGGCTTCGAGCGCGTGGAGGATGCGGGCGCCTGCGTGGCGGCGATTATCGCGGCCGGCATCATTCCGGTAGCGCTCGAATACATGGACCGTCCGGCGATTCAGATCTGCGACGCCTTCGCGCATGCGGGCTATCCGCTCGACGTGGACGCCATGCTGATCGTCGAGGTCGAAGGTTCGGACCAGGAGATCGACGACATGCTCCGGCGCATCGTCGCCATCGCGGAGCCGTTCCGGCCGAAGACCGTGAAGGTCTCGCAATCCGAGGCCGAGAGCGCGGCGATCTGGAAGGGCCGCAAATCCGCCTTCGGCGCGACGGGACGGGTCGCCGACTATATCTGCATGGACGGCACGATCCCGACCGGCCAGCTCCCCAAGGTGCTCCGGCGCATCGACGAGATCGCGAAATCCTACGGGCTCGGCGTCGCCAACGTGTTCCATGCGGGCGACGGCAACCTGCATCCTCTCGTCATGTTCGACTCGAGCAAGCCGGGCGAGATGGAGAAGGCGGAGGCCGCAGGCGAGGACATCCTCAAGCTCTGCGTCGAGGTCGGCGGCTGCCTTACGGGCGAGCATGGCGTCGGCATCGAGAAGCGGGACCTGATGCCCTACCAGTTTAACGCCGTCGACCTGGAGCAGCAGATGCGCGTGCGCGGCGTCTTCGATCCGGGATGGCTGCTCAATCCCGCCAAGGTCTTCCCCCTCGAAGGACGGTTTGCCGCGTGAACACTCTCATTCCCCGCGACGAGCAGGACGCCGCCTCCATCGTCGCGGATGCCGCCGCCAGGCGCATGCCGCTGAATCTCTGCGGCAACGGCACCAAGGCCGCCATGGGGCGCCCCAACCAGATCGAGGCCTCGCTCACATCCGCGGCGCTCACGGGCATCACGCTCTATGAACCGGCCGAGATGGTGATTTCGGCCCGCAGCGGCACGCCCCTCGCGGAAGTGGTCGAGACCCTGGCCGAAAAGGGCCAGCAGCTCCCCTTCGAACCCATGGATTACCGCCTGCTCCTCGGGAGCCGGGGCGAGCCCACCATCGGGGCGGTCGCGGCCATGAACCTCTCAGGCCCCCGCCGCATCATGGAGGGCGCCGCCCGCGACAGCCTCATCGGTGTGCGCTTCGTCAACGGGCGCGGCGAGGTCATCAAGTCCGGCGGGCGGGTGATGAAGAACGTCACGGGCCTCGACCTGGTGAAGCTCATGGCGGGTTCCTGGGGTACCCTGGGCTTCCTGACCGAGGTGACCTTCAAGGTCCTGCCGAAGCCGGAGCGCATGTCGACCCTGCTGATCCGCGGCCTCGACGACGAGAGCGCCGTCGCGGCGCTGTCCGCCGCTCTCGGTTCGCCCTTCGACGTGACCGCAGCAGCCCACCTGCCTGCCCCCGACCGGCAGGGCGCGCGCACGCTGATCCGGCTCGAAGGCTTCTCGGTCTCGGTGGATTATCGCCTCGGAGAACTGCGCCGCCTCCTCAAGCGCTTCGGCGGCGCCGACATCCTCGAAGGTCGGGGCGCCGAGGCGGTCTGGCAGGCCTTGCGCGATGCGAGCATCTTCCAGGATCGGGGCGAGCGGGCCGTCTGGCGCATCTCGACCGCGCCGACAAAGGGACCGACCCTTGTGGCCCGGGTGGCTGAGACCATCGAGGCGCAGTGGTTCTACGATTGGGGCGGCGGCCTCGTATGGCTTGCCACACCGGCCGAGGGGGATCTGGGTGCCGCGGCGATCCGTGCCGCAACCTCCGCCCTCGGGGGACATGCCACCTTGGTGCGCGCACCCGATGCCGACCGCTCACGTCTCGACGTGTTCGAGCCGCAGGCGGAGGCCGTCATGGCCTTGAGCCGGGGCATCAAGGCCTCCCTGGATCCGGCCGGCATCCTGAATCCGGGCCGTATGTATGCGGGGATCTAGCATGGACGGCGGAACGGGGCTCGCGGCTCCAGGAACACGACGGAGCCGGGTGGCGCTCTATGCCGGGCTGGCGGTCGCCATGGTGGCAGTTATGGCGGCCATCCTCCTGGCCATGGGGCGCACGCCCATCTGCAAATGCGGCACGGTGGAATTCTGGCACGGGACCGTGCGGGATTCGGGCAATTCCCAGCACCTGACGGACTGGTATTCGTTCACGCACATCATCCACGGCTTCCTGTTCTACATGGGCGCCTGGCTCATCGGCGTCGTCCGGGGCAAGCCTTTGCCGCTCGGCGTCGCGTTCCTCCTGGCGCTCGGCGCCGAATGCGCCTGGGAGATTCTCGAGAACACCAACATGGTGATCGAGCGCTACCGTGCGACGAATATCGCGTTGGACTACTATGGCGACAGCGTGATCAATTCCGTCTCGGACGTCGTCATGATGATCGCCGGATTCTGGCTGGCGCGGGTCTGGCCCGTCTGGCTGACCGTGGTCGTGGCAATTCTCATGGAAGTGATCGTCGGCTACTGGATCCGCGACAATCTCACCCTCAATATCATCATGCTGATCTATCCCCTGGACGCCATCGACCGCTGGCAGGCGGGCAGTTGAGTTGAACCGATGAAGACCAATTTCACACCCGATCAGCTCAAAGACCCGGCGATGGCCAGTTCGGAGAAAATTCTCCGGACCTGCGTCCATTGCGGCTTCTGCACCGCCACTTGCCCGACCTATCTGCTCCTCGGCGACGAGCTCGATTCGCCCCGCGGGCGCATCTACCTCATCAAGGACATGCTGGAGGGCGGCAAGCCCGCCACGCCGGAGGTGGTCAAGCACATCGACCGCTGCCTGTCCTGCCTGTCCTGCATGACGACCTGCCCCTCGGGCGTGCATTACATGCATCTGGTCGATCACGCCCGCGCCTATATCGAGGCGACCTATACGCGGCCCTGGCACGACCGGCTCCTGCGTTCCGTCCTGGCCGCGATCCTGCCTTATCCGAACCGCTTCCGCATGGCGGTCGGCGCGGCGCTTTTGGCGAAACCCTTCAAGGGGCTCGTCGGTGCCCTGCCGTTGTTCGGCAACCGCCTCAAGGCGATGATCGAGCTCGCACCCGCCGAGGTGCCGGCTCGCTCTCCCTTCGACCGGCCCGGGACCTTCAGGGCCGACGGCCCGCGGCGCGGGCGCGTCGCCATCCTGTCCGGCTGCGCCCAGCCGGTTCTCAAGCCCGGCTTCAACGAGGCGGCCGTGCGCCTCCTCAACCGCCACGGGGTCGAGGTGGTGCAGGCCCGGGGAGAGGGGTGCTGCGGCGCCCTCGTCCACCACATGGGCCGGGACGACGAGAGCCACGCCTTCGCGAAGCGCAACATCGACGCCTGGATCGCCGAGATGGACGGGGAGGGGCTGGATGCCATCATCATCACGGCCTCCGGCTGCGGCACGACGATCAAGGATTACGGCTTCATGTTCCGGGACGACCCGGATTATGCCGGGAAGGCCGCGCGGGTCTCAGGAATTGCCAAGGACATCACCGAATACGTGTCCGGCCTGACGCTTCAGGAGCCGGTCCGGGAGACCGAACTGGTGGTGGCCTATCATTCCGCCTGCTCCATGCAGCATGGGCAGCAGATCCGCACCGAGCCCAAGACCCTGCTGAAAAAGGCGGGCTTCACGGTGAAGGATGTGCCGGAGGGGCATATCTGCTGCGGCTCCGCCGGGACCTACAACCTCCTCCAGCCCGAGATCGCCGGTCAGCTCAGGGCCCGCAAGGTGGCCAATATCGAGCGGACGCGGCCGGACCTCATCGCCACCGGCAATATCGGCTGCATGACGCAGATCGGGAAGGGCACGGAAATCCCCATCGTCCACACGGTCGAGCTGCTCGACTGGGCGACCGGCGGCCCGGTTCCGGAAGCCCTCGAGAAGGCCGGTCTTGATAGGCGTTCGGCCCCGGCGATTGCCGCGGAATGACCCTGCGACAAGATTTCGTAACGAAATTTCGTTTCCGTATCGGCCCCCTCTGAGGTAAAAGAGCCCGGAATGAGTTCCGGGTCAGAGGGATCGGCAATGTCATCCGGGTGGATGCCTTTCAAGAACCGTTTCGGGAAGAAGGCCGAAGAGGCGGCCGAAGAGCCGGTGGTGAGCCTACCGCAGGGGCAGGCCGAGCCGAAGGAGCAGGCTCCCGCGGCCGCCCGGGAGGAGCCCGCCTTCGTACGCCCCAACGGCGCCCTCGATTCCGTCGGCCAGAAGAACGAGCTGATCCGGGTCCGCTTCGCCAACATGATCGACCGGCTGGAGGAACTCCGCAGCCTCAAGGACGATTTCGCCCTCCTGAGCGAGCCGGTGAGCGAATTGATCCGCGCCTATCCGCAGCTTCAGTCACGGCTTCTGGAAACCGAAGCGGTGCTGCGCCAGGAAACCGACACCACCGCCCAGCTCCGGCGGGAGCTGTCCGAGCTGTCCAATGCCCAGGCGCGGATGACCGACGATCTCTCGGCCACCATCTCGCAGCTTCGCAAGGCGGAGACCAGGGTGCGCGAGCAGGATTCCTTCCTCGAGGACCTGCGCCTCAACGTGAAGGACAAGGAGGCCATCGTCGCGGATCTGGAGAACCAGCTCACCATCGAGACCGAGCGCGCCCGGAGCATTACGGAAGAGAACCAGGCCCTGCGGCTCGAAGCCCAGGAGGCGGACCAGACCGTCGCCCGGGCCGAGCGCGAGTTGATCGAGACCCGCGAGCGCAACGGCCTGCTGGATCACGAGGTGAAGCGGCTCCAGAAGGTGGCGGAGGAGCAGAACTACCGCCTGTCGAGCCTCACCAACCGCTACGGCGAGCTGGAAACCCAGCTCGAGGCGACCCGCCAGCGCGCCTCGGAGCTGGAAACCAAGCTCATGAGCGAGCAGGTCCTGCGCCAGCGGCTGGAGACCCAGCTCGATTCCGAGCGCTCGGCCCATCAGACGGATCTCTCCGCCCTCGACATGAAGATCGAAGGCCTCAACTCGCGCCTCACCGCGACCGACAAGATCCTGGCCCATACCCGCGACCAGCTGCGCGACAAGAACGAGGCCCTGCGCGGCGTCGAGCGCGGCCTCAAGGAGACCACCATCGAGAAAAACACGGTGGAACGGCGCCTGGAGGCCACCCAGCAGGAGGTCGAGCGGCAGGTCGCCATGGTCAACGAGCTCCAGCGCTCGCGCATCGAGCTGCAGGAGCGGGTCGAGATGCTGAACAAGGCCATCGCGGCCAAGGACTTCCAGATCGAGAGCGCCGACAACAAGGTCGCGAGCCTGTCCGAGCGGATCGACCAGCTCACCAAGCGCTTCGAGCAGGACCGCAGCATCCTCGAATCCGCCAATCGCCGCCTGACCGAGGAACTTCAGAACGAGAAGGCCGAGCGCTCCCTCGTCCAGGGCGCCCTGGAGATTGCCCGCGAGAGCCGCGTCAAGATCCAGAAGAAGTACGTATCCCTGCGCAAGAAGACGCGCCTCGACACGGCCGAGGACGAGCCTCTCCCGGAAGAGGAGGAAGGCGAGGCCGCGACCAATGTGAGGCCGCTGAAATCCTCCGACGCCGAATAGGCCGAGCCTTCCGGGCAGTTCCGCGCCTGGCCCCGGAGCACCTCGTCCACACCACCAGGAAACGGCGCGGCCAAGCCGGTTTCCTTGTCTGTGCGCGGCGATTTGATATGCTCTCCTGGCCGCGCCGGATCCCTGCGTCGCGGCTCGTAGGCCCGTCCGGACGGCAGGCAGCGCCCGGGGCGGGGTTCCGAAAGGCTCCGGTCGAGCCGTGCTGCCAGGAAACCGTGTGACTGTCGCCGCAGAATCGTCGCGCCAGAATCCGGGAAAGGCCGAATTCCTTCCTCCTCCGGCGCTGCGCCGGCGCGTCCATGGAGGGAGGATCGCATGGACTTCCGTAAATATACTGCCGAGGCCGTCGGCACCTTCTGGCTGACCTTTGCCGGGTGCGGCAGCGCCGTGATTTCCGCGGCCTTCCCGCAGGTCGGCATCGGGCTGCTCGGGGTCGCGCTCGCCTTCGGCCTGAGCGTGCTCACCATGGCCTATGCCATCGGCCATATCTCCGGCTGCCACCTCAACCCGGCCGTCACGGTCGGTCTCGCGGCAGGCGGGCGCTTCCCGGCGAAGGACATCGCGCCCTATGTCATCGCCCAGGTGGTCGGCGCCATCGTGGCGGCGGCGGTGCTCTATGTCATCGCGCGCGGCGCGCCGGGCTTCGATCTCGCCAAGGGCTTTGCGGCCAACGGCTACGGCGAGCACTCTCCCGGCGGCTATACCCTGGTCTCGGGCCTCGTCGCCGAGGTGGTGCTGACCATGATGTTCCTGTTCATCATCATGGGAGCCACCCACGGCAAGGCGCCGGTGGGCTTTGCGCCCATCGCCATCGGGCTCGCCCTCACGCTCATCCACCTGGTCGGCATCCCGATCACCAACACGTCCGTGAACCCGGCCCGCAGCACCGGCCCGGCTTTGTTCGTCGGCGGCTGGGCGCTGGCGCAGCTCTGGCTGTTCTGGGTCGCGCCGCTCCTGGGCGGAGCGCTGGGCGGGATCCTCTATCGCTGGCTCAGCGAGGAGCCGGCCGCTCAGGTCACGGGCATGCCGAGAGCGCCGGCCCATTGATGGCGGAGAGCGCAAAAACCGTTGGATGACGCACCCGGCCCGGTGCTCTTCGCGGACGGATCCTCGAAGATAGGTGGGCTCCGGCAGGAGCCGATCCGATTCCATGCGAGGGTGCACGATGCTTTTCGATCCGGCGGCGTTCCGGCAGAGGGTTCTTGGCCTTCTCGACGCCCATGCGGCGCGGTTCGGGCGCCCGGCCGAGGACCATGGCCTGCTGCGGCGTCAGATCGCGCAGGGTGAGGACATTCATTCCCGCAGCTCCTTTCCGGGCCACGTGACGACCTCGGCGCTGATCCTCGATGAGGCGGGCCGGCAGAGCCTCCTCATCCGCCATCGCTCCCTGGGGCGCTGGCTCCAGCCCGGCGGGCATTACGAAGCGCCTGAGGCCCTCGAGGCGTCAGCCCTGCGGGAGGCCGTCGAGGAGACAGGCCTTGCGGATATCGTCCTCGACCCCTGGCACGGGGAGGCGGGGCTGCCCATCGACATCGACAGCCACCTCATCCCGGCGCGACCGCAGAAGGGTGAGCCCGAGCACTGGCATCACGACATCCGCTACGTCATGCGGGCGCCACGCAACGCAAGCCTGCGGCCGGACCTCGCCGAGGTGGAGCAGGCATCCTGGCAGCCGCTTGCTGCCCTTGCGGAGATTGCACCCCAGGCCGTGGCCCATATGCGGGCACTTGGTCTCGTGGACGGGTAAACGAATGTCCGAGCCAGTAGGTGACATCAAGCAATGGATGGATTGCCGGCTATCGATGCGGCGATCTTCTCTGGCTTTAGGCGTGCTCTCAAAGAGTTTCGACGCGTAATACTTTCGTCTTGAAAGAAGAGCATTTCTTTACGCTAAGTCACTGTTAACGAATTGGGCGACATTGTGCCGACCGTACAATGTGCGGAGGTGCGGGCAATGAGGCTTTTTGCTCGTTTGCGGTGGCCGTCGGTTCGGGTGCGTGTCGCTGCGCTCAGCGTCGTGATGATCGCCGGGTTTGGAATTGTTGCGGCGGTCTTCCAGAACGGACGTCTGGAGGTGGAGCGGGCGCTGGAGGCTCAGCAGACCTATGGGGCGCTGGCCGACAAGGCCTACCAGTTCCGGGTCCGGGCTGATGCCCTCAAGGTCACGGCGCGGGAATGGACCTCCTCGCGCCTCGGCCATCTGAGCCAGGCCTTCTCGGACCAGCATAACGCTCTCGTGGAGCAACTCGTCGCCATGAACGCGGCGCCGGGGGCAGCCCTGGTCGGAGCCGAGGTGGCAGACCTCGTCCAGCGGGCGACCGGCCTCGTTCAGCAGGCCCGGATCCTCGACAGCCTCTATGTCCAGATCGGCTACCAAGCCGACCAGGGCGCACGGGGCGAGCTTCTGAAGGCGCAGTCCGAACTCGAGAAGCTCGTGCGGCCCCTCGCCAGCAGCGACGATCCGATGGGCCAGCGCCTGTGGGCTGCGGCCCTCGGCATGTTCGTCCAGGAAGCCCGCGCCCGCGGCTCCCTCGAGGACACCACGATCCTCGGCAATTTCGATGTGGAGCAGGGCCGCTTCTCCCGCACCGTGGGTCGCCTCGGCGAAGATTCGGCCGAAGCCAAGCCCGCCATCGAGGAGGCCGGCACGGCCT
This sequence comes from Microvirga sp. 17 mud 1-3, assembly GCF_003151255.1. NCBI lineage: Bacteria > Pseudomonadati > Pseudomonadota > Alphaproteobacteria > Hyphomicrobiales > Methylobacteriaceae > Microvirga > Microvirga sp. 17 mud 1-3. The sequence continues at coordinate 3,424,582 of NZ_CP029481.1, read as the reverse complement.
ATGCCAAGGCCTTCGCGGACTGGTCCGAGCTCGAACAGAAGGTTTCGGGCGAAAGCGAGCATCTGATGGGGCAGTTCGAGCTCCTCGTGCCGACGCTGGAACAGCTCCTCGCAAAGGTCCGGGCCGAATCCGAACGGGCCGATGCGCAGCTGGACGCCTCACAGCAGCAGACCTTCACGGTTCTGCTCTGGGTCATGGGCGGCACCCTCGCGATTGGCCTCGTTCTCATGCTGCTTGTCGGACGCTCCATATCGCTTCCGCTCACCCGCCTGCAGCAGGCCATGCAGCGCCTCGCGGACGGAGACGCTATGGCCGAAATCCCCTCGACCAAGGCTGCGGATGAGATCGGCGCCATGGCCCGCACGGTCCTGGTGTTCCGCGACAATGCCCGCGAGCGCGAGCGGCTGACGGGCGAGCGCGAACGGACGGCTTCCTTTGAGGCCGAGCGCGCGGGCGCCATCGCGTCGGCAATTGCGGCCTTCGACGCATCCGTGGAGCAGATCCTGGCGGAGGTCCGGCAGGCCTCGGGAGAGCTGGCCGCCGCTGCGGGCCAGCTCCAGGGCTCGGCCCATCACGTGACGCAGCAGGCTCAAGTTGCAGGCGATTCCACGAACCGGGCGTCCGTGAATGTCTCGGCCGTGGCGAGCGCTGCCGAGGAGCTCGATCATTCCCTGGCCGAGGTGGCGGCCCAGACGAACGCCTCCGCCCAGGCCTCCGAGAAGGCGGTTGCGGAAGCGCGCGGCGCCTCCGGCAGCATGGCGGCTCTGTCGGCCGCAACCTCGCAGATCGACGAGGTGGCGGGGCTGATCCGTTCCATTGCGGCCCAGACCAACCTTCTCGCACTTAACGCCACCATCGAGGCGGCGCGCGCGGGCGAGGCCGGCAAGGGCTTCGCCGTGGTGGCATCCGAGGTCAAGACCCTCGCGGCGCAGACCACGCGGGCGACCGAGGAGATCGCACGCCAGATCGAGGCCGTGCAGGAAGCCTCACGCAACACTCTCGGGGCTCTCGGCAGCGTCCAAGGCAGCGTGGAAGATCTCGCTTCGGTGGTTTCGGCCGTGGCCGTGGCCGTTGGCCAGCAGACCGCGGCAGTCTCTGAAATCGCCCGCTCGGTGTCTCAGGTCTCCAGCGAGGCGCAGGCCGGCGCTGCGGCGATCCGGACCACGGAATCGGTCGCCGTGCATTCCCTCGAGGCCGCCCAATCGGTCGCCGATCTCTCGGTGGCGCTGGAGCGGCAGGCGGAGCGTCTGGGGGCCGAGATCGGCCAGTTCCTGGAGAGCGTCAGGGCCGCCTGACGCTCAAGCTTCCGTGAACGCGGGGCAGCCGCGTCGCCGCGCCCCTAAAAAAGCCCCTGGCCGTGCATACATCTCGTCCGGCGCATAAGACGCGCGAAGGAGGTTTGCCATGAACGACCAGGAACGTCAGGTCATCGCCGATATTTTCCGCCGCCTGGAGCAGGTTGCGAACCAACCCCGCGACCCCGAGGCGGAGGCCTATATCGCCGAATGCGTCCGTCGGCAGCCTTACGCACCCTACGCCATGGCGCAGGCGGTCTTCGTGCAGGAGCAGGCCCTCGCCAAGCTCCAGGCCGACAACGAGGCCCTGGGTGCCGAGCTGGAGGCTGAACGGCGCCAGCCGCAGCAGCAACAGGGTGGCTTCCTATCCAGCATCTTCGGCGGCGGCGCACCCCGGCCCTCCGAGCCTTCCTATCGCGAACCGCCGCGCCAGGCCTCGCCCTGGGGCCAGCCGCAACCGGAACCTCCGGCCTTCGGTGGGCCGCAGGGCGGCATGATGGGCGCCGGCGCTCCGGGCCCATGGGGCGGCGGCATGCAGCGGGGTGGCGGCTTTCTGCAGGGCGCGCTTTCGACCGCGGCCGGTGTCGCCGGCGGCATGATGATCGCCAATGCCCTGTCGCATGCCTTCGGCGGCGCGGGGGCGGCGGCCGGCAGCGCACTCGGCGACAAGTCGGCCCTCGCGGGGCTCGACAACACGCCCAGCGCGGATTCGGGCAATGCGAGCATCACCGACGCGCTCTATCCCGGCCAGCAGGACAATGGCGCTCCGCCCGAGGACGATTGGGACATGGGCGACGGCGAGGATCAGGGCGACTGGATCTAGGGCGTCAGCGCTCGGCCAGTGCCAGCTTCGCCCCGAGCCCGACGAGCGCCGCCGCGAAGCTGCGGCGCATCCACGCCATAGCCCGTGGGCGCGACACCATGTGCCGGCGCATGGCGGCGGCGAACAGGCCGTAGCCTGCGAAGACCGCGAAGGTCAGGAGCATAAAGGCACCGCTGAGCAGCAGCATCCGCACGAGCGGGTGTGGCTCCCCGGCGGAGACGAATTGCGGCAGGAACGCGAGGAAGAAGATCGACAGCTTCGGGTTGAGGATGTTGATCAGGATCGCCCGGGCGACGATCTGTCGGGCGGAGACTGCGTCGACATTTTCCTGCACGCGCAGGGCGCCGTGCTCCCGCCAGGCGTCCCATGCCATGTAGAGCAGATAGGCGACGCCCCCGTATTTCAGGAGCTGAAACGCGAGGGCGCTCGCATGCAGCAGCGCCGCGAGGCCGAGGATCGCGGCCAGCATGTGCGGGACGATCCCCAGGGTGCACCCGAAAGCCGCGACAAGGCTGGCACGCGGGCCGCGTGAGAGGCCGGTCGCCAGGGTGTAGAGGGCACCCGTCCCGGGCGAGGCGATGACGATCAGGGACGTGATCAGGAATTCGAGGCTCATCGGGCTTGCTCGCGTCAGAGAGGCGTTCAGAGTGAAGCCCGATCAGTCTGGCGACAGGATACGGCAGCCGTCTTGAAGGAAATTGCGGGGCCGCTACCGGGCCGCTTCCGCATAGGCGCCGGGCGAGAGGCCGTAGCTCCGCCGGAACGCCCGCGTCATGTGGCTCTGGTCCGCAAAGCCGCTCATGATCGCTGCCTCGACGAGAGAAATGCCGTCCCCAATGAGCCGCCGCGCCAGGTGGAGCCGGCGCTGGACCAGATAGGCATGGGGCGTGAGTCCCGTAGCCTTCGCGAAGCCGCGCAGAAGCTGGAAGCGGCTCAAACCTGCCTCTTGGGCCAAGTCCGACAGGGTGACGGAGCTAGACGGATCGTCGTCGATCCGGCTGCGTGCCCGGGCGATCGCCTGCAGGATGCCGGCATTGCCTGTGGTAACGCGCGCTCCGAGAGTTGCGCTCACCAGACGCAGAAGCTCTTCCTCGGCGAACCCGTCGCCGTCGTTCCGGACCATCAAGGCAAAGAGCCGGTGAAACCGGTCGGCCAGTCGCGCATCCGTGAGGACCGGATTGGAGAACTCTCCTTGCACGATCCGCCCGTCGCTCACATCGCGGCAGAGATCCGCCACGAGGGCGGGGGCGAGGTAAAGCATCCGCCAGGCCCTTCCCGCATCCCCGATGGGAGCGCCGTCATGGACCTCGCCGGGATTGACCGTGATGACGTCGCCCGCTCCGGCCTCCACCGGGCCGCGCCCGCTTGCGGATGTCTGAGCGCCGTCCACGATGACGCCGATCCCATACTGGTCGTGGGTATGCCGCGCGAAACTATGGCGCGTCGCAGCGACGACCGCCTCCACGCCGGGCATCCGGCATCGGAGCATCCTGAACTGGTTTTGCACCCGTTGGCTCTCTCTTCCCGCGGCTTCCTTTTATCATTCGGGCGGCAAAAAGGAGAGACGTTGCGCGTCATTCCGGGACACGCCTATGGCGTGGGCCCGGAACCCATAACCGTTGAGGATGCAGGTTAAGGCGCAGCGTTTCCCGCGATGCCTTGTTCTGAGACACTTGTGTTTATGGGTTCCGGGCTCCGCTGCGCGGCCCCGGAATGACAGAAGGGTTACGCGATACCCGCCGGCTTATGCCTCGAGCACCTTCTTGCCCTCGACCGTGGTGTCCGCGTTGAGGGTGTAGACCAGGGGGACGCCGGTGGCGAGTTCCATGGACGGGATCGTCTCCGGCGTGAGGCCGTCGAGCACCATCACCAGGGCGCGCAGCGAGTTGCCGTGCGCGGCCACCAGCACGCGCTCGCCGCGCATGACGCGGGGCAGGATCTCGCGCATGTAATAGGGCAGGACGCGGGCAACCGTGTCCTTCAGGCTCTCGCCGCCGGGAGGAGGCACGTCGTAGGAGCGGCGCCAGAGATGCACCTGCTCCTCGCCCCACTTGGCCCGGGCGTCGTCCTTGTTGAGGCCCGACAGGTCGCCGTAATCGCGCTCGTTGAGAGCCTGGTCACGGATCGTCTGAAGGTCCGGCTGGCCGATCTCGTCGAGGATGAGCTGGCAGGTGCGCTGCGCCCGCGACAGGTCGGACGTGAAGGCGATGTCGAACTGGACGCCCATCTCCTTCAGACGACGGCCGGCTGCACGGGCCTCCTCGACGCCGAGATCCGTGAGGCCCGGGTCCTTCCAGCCCGTGAAGAGGTTCTTGAGGTTCCAGTCGCTCTGGCCGTGACGGGCGAGGACGAGGAGGCGGTTCATGGTCGGGGTTCTCCGTTGTGGGCGAATGGCGAATGGTGGGGTTTATCGGACGGGTGTGGGTTTCGACGGTGGGAGACGAGGCGAAGTTCGGGTGCGCGGCGCAGCAGGCTGAACCATTCGCCGCTTACCCTTCGCTCATGCCCAGAACGTCCGCCATGGTGTAGTAGCCGGGCTTCCGGTCGAAGGCCCAGAGGGCGGCCTTCACGGCGCCGCGGGCGAAGATGCCCCGGTCCTCGGCCCGGTGGCCCAGTTCCAGGCGTTCGCCGGCACCCGCGAAGATCACGTTGTGCTCGCCCACCACCGTGCCACCGCGCAGGGTCGCGAAGCCGATATCGCCGGCACGGCGCGGGCCCGTATGGCCGTCGCGGACGCGCACCGAATGGTCCTTGAGGGAGATCTTCCGGCCTTCCGCGGCCGCCTCGCCGAGGAGGAGCGCCGTGCCCGAGGGGGCGTCCACCTTCTGGCGATGGTGCATTTCAAGGATCTCGATGTCGAAATCCTCCCCGAGGGCCGCCGCGGCCCGCCGCACGAGGCCGGCCAGGAGGTTGACCCCGAGGGACATGTTGCCGGACTGGACGATGCGCGCATGGCGTGCCGCCGCCTCGAGCTTCGCGAAATCAGGATCCTGCAGGCCGGTCGTGCCGATCACGTGGACGATCCGCGCCTGCGCGGCCAGGGCCGCAAAGCCGGTTGTGGCGGACGGTGTCGTGAAATCGAGAACCCCGTCGGCCTGGGCGAAGACGGGCAGGGGATCGTCGGTGATATCCACCTCGAGGAGGCCTGTCCCGGCGATCAGGCCTGCATCGTGGCCGAGCGCCTCCGAGCCGGGTTTCGCGATGGCGCCGACGAGGCGGCAGCCCTCCGTCTCGGCCACGGCCTTGACGAGCATACGCCCCATGCGCCCGGCCGCGCCGACCACCACAAGCCGCATCTCGCTCATGTGAGCCCCTCCCTCGATCGTCCCGGGTATAGCTCCATGGGCGCGCCCTGCAAAGCTCACAGAGGCCGGATCATCAGCACCCGCCGTGCCGGATCGAAGCCTAAGGCCGCCTCCTGGCGGAGGATCTCCCTCAGGCTCTCGGGGGCAGCCTCAGGGGGCAGTTCCGCAAAGCCCTGCCGCGCATAGAAGGGAGCATTGAAGGGGATAAGCCGGTCCGTGGTCAGGGCCAGAGCCGCATAGGCCTGGGATGCTCCGTGCTCGGCGGCCGCCTGCAGGAGGCGACGGCCGAGCCCCTGGCGCTGATGGTCCCGGTGGACGCTCATCTCCTTCACGAAGAGCATGTCGGCGAGCGCCTGCGCGGCCAGAAAGCCGACCGGGACATCGCGGGAATCGGTCGCGACCCAGACGAGGCCCGCCGCGTGGCAGGCGCGCAGGGCCTCAGGCGGCATGGTATCGGGGATGCCCGGCGGCGCTCCGAGAGCCTCCATATAGACCGTCGCGGCCGAGCGCTCCACGTCGGCGAGTTGTCCCAGGTCGTCCGTCCGTGCCGGACGGACCGCATAGGCCGGCTCAATCATGCAGGCTGCGGCCCGTCATATCCTTCGATCACGATGATCTCGGCAACCGCATGCCCGTCGCGCTCCGCCTTCGCGGCCTTGTATTCGGGGGAATCCCAGCAGGCCAGTGCCGCCTCGTAGGAGGGGAATTCGATCACCACGTTGCGGGCCCGCGCCTCGCCCTCGACCGCCTTGAAGGAGCCGCCGCGCACCAGGAAGCGCGCGCCGAACTTGGCGAAGGCGGCGGCGTTGGCGCGCACGTAATTCTGGTAGGCGTCCGGATTCGCGACGTCCACGCGGCCGATCCAGTAACCCTTCGCCATCACTCGGCTCCCTCAACGAGCACGAACTCGGCCTCGCAGGCGCCATCGCGCTTGGCCTTCGCGGCCTGGTATTCGGGCGAATGGTAGTAGCGCTTCGCCTGCTCGACCGAATCGAACTCGATCACCACGTTGCGGGCCCGTGCCGGACCTTCCAGCGCCTCGTAGGCGCCGCCGCGCACCAGCGGCCGTCCGCCATATTGGCGGATCGCCTCCGTGGCGCCCTTGGCATATTCCGCATAGGCTTCGGGGTTCGTGACGGTGACGCGGGCGATGACATAGCCTTTGGGCATGGCGACTCCTGTTCGTTTCGGCACAACGAACGGCATGGCAGCAGCGGCGTCAAGCCGATCTTCAGCGCTCGTTCCCGCGGATCGCGTCATTCCGGGGCCGCGCAGCGGAGCCCGGAACCCATAAACTCTGACGATGCAGGATAAAGCGCAGCGGTTCTTGCAATGCCCTGTTCTAAGACGCCGGTGTTTATGGGTTTCCCCGCTTCGCGTGGCCCTCCGGGTCGGGCTCTCGCTATGCTCGCCCCGGAATGACGGTCGGGAAGGGGATCAGGCCGCCTGCGTGATTTCCGCCAGAATGGCCTCGGCGGCCGCGCGCGGATCCGCGGCCTTCACGATGGGCCGGGCGACGACCAGGTGGGTGGCGCCCGCGCGGATGGCGTCTGCCGGGGTCACGACGCGCTTCTGGTCGCCCGCCTCCGCACCGGCCGGGCGGATGCCGGGGGTGACGATCAACCGGTCGGACCCGAGGATGGCACGCACGCGCTCCGCCTCCGGGGCCGCGCAGACGATGCCGTCCACGCCGATGTCCCGCGCCTGGGCGGCCCGGCGGGCGACGAGCTCCGCGGCCGGGACGGGGGCATAGCCCGCCTCGACGAGGTCGCTGTCGTCGTAGGAGGTCAGCACCGTGACGGCGAGGATCTTCAGGGAAGAGCCGGCTTTGCCGGCGACGGCGGCCCGCATGGTCTGGGGATAGGCGTGGACGGTGAGGAGCGTGGCGCCGAGGCGCGCGACCGAGCGCACGCCTGCCTCCACCGTGTTGCCGATGTCGTGGAGCTTGAGGTCGAGAAAGACTTTCTTGCCTTGGTCGATCAGCTCCCGCGCCAGCTCAAAGCCGCCCGCATAGGCGAGCTGGTAGCCGATCTTGTAGAAGGTGCCGGCATCGCCGATCCGGTCGACCAGGGCGCGGGCCTCCTCGACGGACGGAACGTCGAGGCCGATGATGAGTCTGTCACGCATGTCCTTCGCGGAGGAGGATTCCGGGCGGAAGGACATGGCGGCGCTCATGGATTCGTGACCTTGTTGTAGACCCAGACGCGGGCCGGGGGGAGATTGCGCCAGATCCGGTTGGAGGCGCGGGTGCGATAGGCCTGCGAGCGCGCCGGGATCGGCGGCACGACCGCATAGGTGAACTGGATGAAGGGCGCGTCCGCATGCATCATGCCCTGCGCGGTCTCCAGAAGCTCCAGGCGCTGGTCCATGGGCTTGGTGAAGAGGGGCAGGCTCGACACGGTGGCGGCCGCGGGCTCCGCGAGGACGCCCGAGAGCGTCTCGGCAAGGTCGTAGGCATCGCCCTGGACGATGGTGGCCTTGGGGAAGCGACGCTTCAGGAGCTGGCAGAATTCCGGATTGAACTCGACGAGGATCAGCCGGTCCTGCGCGACGCCGCGGCGGATGAGGGCATCGGTCACCGGGCCGGTGCCGGGGCCAAGCTCCAGAATCGGGCCTGGAATGCGGGGATCCACGAAGGCCGCCATGGTCCGGGCAAGCGCCTTGCCGGACGGCGTGACGGCACCCATCACGAGGGGACGCTCGAGCCAGGATCGCAGAAAACGGGCCTCGTCTTCAAAGCGGTCCTTGCCAAGCGGCAGCTTTCGAGACCGGGGCCTTTGGAACGACTGGAGCACAAGCGGATCCTTCGAGACGGGATCGGACAGGTTCTTTAGAACTCAATGAAAACGACCGTCAAGCTAAGTGGATCCACTCAGCCCATCGAAGAATTCACGCACCCGGGAGAAAAATCCGTTGCTTTCCGGGTGGTTTTCCTTGGAGCATTCCTGGTCGAACTCCATCAGGAGCTCCCGCTGGCGCTTGCTCAGTTTCTGTGGAGTTTCCACAACGACCTGAATGTAGAGGTCGCCTACGTCCCGCGAGCGCAGCACGGGCATGCCCTTGCCCCTCAGGCGGAACTGCTTGCCCGACTGGGTGCCCTCGGGAACCTTCACCTGGGCGTCGGTGCCGCTCAAGGTGGGCACGCTGAACTCGCCGCCGAGGGCTGCCGTCACCATGGAGATCGGCACCCGGCAGAACAGGTCCGCCCCGTCGCGCTGGTAGAAGGGGTGCGCCTTGATCGCCAGGAAAATGTAGAGGTCGCCCGAGGGGCCGCCACGCAGACCCGCTTCTCCCTCGCCCGCAAGGCGGATGCGGGTGCCGTCCTCGACCCCGGCCGGAATGTTGACCGACAGGGTCCGCTCCCGGGTGACGCGTCCGGCGCCGCCGCAATTGGGGCAGGGATCGTCGATGACCTCGCCGCGCCCGTGGCAATTGGGGCAGGTGCGCTCGATGGAGAAGAACCCTTGCGTCGCGCGCACCCGGCCCGCGCCGCCGCAGGTGGGGCAGGGCTTGGGCTGGGAGCCCGCCTTGGCGCCGCTGCCGGAGCAGACTTCGCAGGTGATCGAGGTGGGAATCTTGAGTTCGGCGGTCTTGCCGTGGAACGCCTCGTCGAGGGAAATCTCGAGGTTGTAGCGCATGTCAGCGCCGCGCTCGCGCCCGCCGGTGCTGCGCCCGCGCCCGCCACGCCCGGCATCGCCGAAGAAATTCTCGAAGATGTCCGACATGAAGTCGGAGAAATCACCGCCGAAGCCCGGCCCGCCCGCGCCGCCATTGGCGAAGGCCGCATGGCCGTAGCGGTCGTAGGCCGCCCGCTTCTGACCGTCCGAGAGGGTCTGGTAGGCCTCGTTGATTTCCTTGAACTTGATCTCGGCCTCGTGGTCCCCCGGATTGCGGTCCGGGTGGTACTTCATCGCGAGCTTCCGAAACGCGGATTTCATCTCCACTTCGGTGCAGGTCCGCGAAACGCCGAGGATCTCGTAATAATCGCGCTTCGACATGAACGCGTTAGCCCCTTGCAGGGGCAAATGGCGAGCGGCGAAGGGAGAATGGGAGAAGCCTCACTTCAACCATCCGCCCTTCGCCACCTGCCATTCGCCTAATTTATTTTAAGCCCGCTTCTTCTTGTCATCATCGTCGACTTCCTGGAAGTCGGCATCGATGACATCGTCTTTCTTGGGCTCTTCTTCGGAAGCCTGTTCGCCACCTTCACCGGCCTGCGAGGCCTGGTACATGGCCTCGCCGAGCTTCATGGAGGCCTGCATCAGGTCCGTGGTACGGGCCTTGATGGTCTCCACGTCCTCGCCGCCGAGGGCCTGGCGCAGCGCGTCGATGGCGGTCTCGATGGCCTGCTTGTCGGCCGCCGCGACCTTGTCGCCGAAGTCCTTGAGGGACTTCTCGGTCGAGTGGACCAGGCTCTCGCCCTGGTTCTTGGTCTCGACCAGCTCGCGCCGCTTCTTGTCCTCGGCCGCATGGGCCTCGGCGTCCTTCACCATCTTCTCGATGTCGGCGTCCGAGAGGCCGCCCGAGGCTTGGATGCGGATCTGCTGCTCCTTGCCGGTGGCCTTGTCCTTCGCGGTCACGTTGACGATGCCGTTGGCGTCGATGTCGAAGGTCACCTCGATCTGCGGCATGCCGCGCGGGGCCGGCGGAATGCCCATCAGGTCGAACTGGCCGAGCAGCTTGTTGTCGGCCGCCATCTCGCGCTCGCCCTGGAAGACCCGGATCGTCACGGCGTTCTGGTTGTCCTCCGCCGTGGAGAAGACCTGGCTCTTCTTGGTCGGGATCGTGGTGTTGCGGTCGATCAGGCGGGTGAACACGCCGCCGAGCGTCTCGATGCCGAGGGACAGCGGGGTCACGTCGAGGAGCAGCACGTCCTTCACGTCGCCCTGGAGGACGCCGGCCTGGACGGCGGCGCCGATGGCCACCACCTCGTCCGGGTTCACGCCCTTATGGGGCTCCTTGCCGAAGAACGACTTCACGACTTCCTGGATCTTCGGCATGCGGGTCATGCCGCCGACCAGGACGACCTCGTCGATCTCGCCCGCCGAGAGGCCGGCATCCTTCAGCGCCTTGCGGCAGGGCTCGATGGTCTTCTGCACCAGGTCGTCGACGAGCGACTCGAACTTGGCGCGGGAGAGCTTCATGGCCAGGTGCTTCGGGCCGGAGGCGTCCGCCGTGATGTAGGGCAGGTTGATCTCGGTCTGCTGCGCGGAGGAGAGCTCGATCTTGGCCTTCTCGGCCGCCTCCTTGAGGCGCTGAAGGGCGAGCTTGTCCTTCGTCAGGTCGATGCCCTGCTCCTTCTTGAACTCGGCCGCCAGGTACTCGACGAGGCGCATGTCGAAGTCTTCGCCGCCCAGGAAGGTGTCGCCGTTGGTGGACTTCACCTCGAAGACGCCGTCGCCGATCTCCAGGATCGACACGTCGAAGGTGCCGCCGCCGAGGTCATAGACCGCAATCGTGCCGTGCTGCTTCTTGTCGAGGCCGTAGGCCAGCGCAGCCGCCGTCGGCTCGTTGATGATGCGCAGCACCTCGAGTCCGGCAATCTTGCCGGCGTCCTTAGTGGCCTGGCGCTGGGCGTCGTTGAAGTAGGCCGGAACCGTGATGACGGCCTGCGTCACCGGCTGGCCGAGATAGGCCTCCGCGGTCTCCTTCATCTTCTGCAGGGTGAAGGCGGAGATCTGGGAGGGGGAATATTGCTTGCCGTCGGCTTCGACCCAGGCGTCGCCGTTCGGACCCTTGATGATGTGATAGGGAACGAGGCCCATGTCCTTCTTGGTCATGGGATCGTCGAAGGTGCGTCCGATCAGGCGCTTGATGGCGAAGAAGGTGCGCTCGGGGTTCGTGACCGCCTGGCGCTTGGCCGGCTGGCCGACGAGGCGCTCGCCTTCGTCCGTGAAGGCCACGATGGACGGGGTCGTCCGCGCGCCTTCCGCATTCTCGATGACTTTGGCCTGCGAGCCTTCCATCACGGCGACGCAGGAATTGGTGGTGCCGAGGTCGATACCGATGACCTTACCCATGGCGGGATCCCTCACTTTCAAGCAGACCGCCGGGCCCTAAAAGCAGCCCGGCCCATGGCTTAATGGGTTGAACATGGACAGGGTGCTTCCGTCGCCGGCCGCCCCCTGTGCTGGCGCTGATATAAGAAGGGCTTTCGGGCGCTGCAAGACGAAGGCGAGCGGATGGTTTCCAGCCACCCTTGCCCGAATGAAAGTGTTGCAATCCTGCCATAAGAAGACAACAGGGCTCTCCGCCCTGTTGCCCAGGAAAAACGTCCTCAGTGGAGGCCCGCCTCCCAGCCCAGGATCGCCTGCTTGCGGGTGAGGCCCCAGTGGTAGCCCGTGAGAGCGCCGGATTTCCCCAGGACCCGGTGGCAGGGGACCACGAAGGAGACCGGGTTGCGCCCCACGGCGGCGCCGACGGCGCGGCAGGCCTTCGGGTTGCCGAGATGCCGGGCGATGTCCGAATAGGTGGCGGCCCCGTCTCGGGGGATGCGCAGCAGGGTCTTCCAGACCCGGACTTCGAAATCGGTGCCGATGAGCACGACCTTGAGGGGCTGCTCGGCTCGCCACCGGCCAGGCTCAAAGATTCGGCGGGCGAGGGGGGCCGTGGCGGCCTGGTCCTCTAGGTACTCGGCCTTCGGCCAGCGCCGCATCAGGTCCGCGAGGGCCGCCTGGCGGTCGCCGTCGTCCACGAAGCCGAGGCCCGCCAGTCCCCGCTCGGTGGAGACCAGCACCGCCTCGCCGAAGGGCGAGGGGTGGAAGCCGAACCGCATAGTCAGCCCCTGGGCGCCGGCCTTGTAGTCGCCCGGCGTCATGGCCTCGTGGGTCACGAAAAGGTCGTGCAGCCGGGCCGGGCCCGAGAGGCCGACCTCATAGGTGGTGTCGAGGACGCTGGCCGAGGAGGCAAGCAGGGCCTTGGCGTTGTCCAGGGTGATGGCCTGGAGGAAGGCCTTGGGCGACAGGCCCGCCCAGCGGCGGAAGAGGTGGTGCACATGGGTCGTCGAGAGCCCCACATGCTCGGCGATGGCCTCTAGCGACGGCTGATCCCGCCAGCGCTCGGAGATATAGGCGATGATCGAACGCACCCGCTCGTAATCCGAACGGGGCTCGTCCGGGACCTGGAGCGCTGCCGGCTCGATGGTGATGTCGCGCAATGTATCCAGCATGGGCATATTCCTTTGTACAGGATCATAGCTCCCGTGCGGGAGAGCGACACCCGTTTCCTGTGATACCATCGTCATTCCGGGACAGCTCGGAGAGCTGGGCCCGGAACTCATAAACACTGGCGGTGTAGGATAAGCACAGCGGCTCCAGTGACTTATTATTCTGAAACGCTGGTGTTTATGGGTTCCGGGCTCCGCTGCGCGGCCCCGGAATGACGGCCGAGGGCCTCTTCCCCAGGGAGAGGTCAGAAAAGAGGAAACGAAGGACGCCCGGCCCGGGGCGCTCAATAGCCCCGCTTCACGTCGGCAAGGGCCCGGCCGAAGGCTTCCGCGAAGCTCTCCCGCTCAGGTGGGGACAGGTCGTGGGCGATCTCTACGTGCTGACCCCGGGACACCAGGGTCAGCTCCTGAAGGCCGAATTCCTCGTCCTCCCGGCGGTCGAGGCGGGTCCAGAGGGGGTTGAACAGCCATTCGCGCCGCTCCCCGCGGTGGCTGACCTTGGTGAGCAGTAATCGGATGGGCGTCAGGACCAGAACCTCGAAGGATTGGCCCTGCCGGTAATTGATTCGGAACGCCAGGTAGAGGCCGAAGAAGTCGAGGCCGAAGAACCCCACCACCGGCCAGAAACCCAGAGCCACGAAGGGAAGACTTGCGAGGATGGACGTGAGGCACAAAAGGACCATGACGATCCGGAAGCCCTGCGGGCCGAGGGATCGGTGCGGCCGGATCACGGCTTCGAAGACCGGCCGTTCGGCCCGGTCCGAGGCTTCGTATGCCACCTTGCTGCTTTCCATCCAGGAATTATAACGCCGTCATGTCCGATCTGAAGCAGTCAACCCGCCGCATATCCAAATCCGCGGCCAAAACCCTTGTGCCGAAGGTGGTTGCCGGGAAGGCTGCTCCGGCCCGCGCCACGCGTGGCCGTGCACCCAAGCCCGTGGACCGGGCGACCCTCGCGGAGATCTTCCGGCGCCTGCACGATCTCAACCCGGAGCCGAAGGGCGAGCTGGAATACACCAATCCCTATACGCTCCTCGTCGCGGTGGCGCTCTCGGCCCAGGCGACGGATGTGGGCGTCAACAAGGCGACGCGGGGCCTTTTCCCTGTCGCCGACACGCCGCAGAAGATGGTGGCGCTCGGCGAGGAGGGGCTGCGCGAGCGCATCAAGACCCTCAATTTCTTCAACACGAAGGCGAAGAACGTCATCGCGTTCTCGAAAAGGCTGGTGGAGGAGTTCGGCGGCAAGGTGCCGGATTCCGTCGAGGTTCTGGAGACCTTCCCGGGCGTCGGCCGCAAGACTGCGAGCGTCGTCGTCAATATCGCGTTTGGGGATCCGCGCATCGCGGTCGACACCCATATCTTCCGGGTCACGAACCGCATTCCGCTCGCCATCACGAAGACGCCCCTCGAGACCCAGGTGGCCCTCGAGGCCCTGATCCCGGACGAGTACCGGCTCCATGCCCATCACTGGCTGATCCTGCACGGGCGCTATATCTGCAAGGCGCGAAAGCCCGAATGCTGGCGCTGCCCGATCGTGGATCTCTGCCGCTATCCGGACAAGACACCGGCTCCTTAAAGGGCCGTTCAGCGCGCGAGGCAGCGCAGCGGCCCGGGCACGCAGGCAATACCCGGGGTCGAGCAGGCCGCAGTGCCGGCGGGAAGGCGGCGGCAGACCATGCAGCCGTCGCTCCATTCCCGGCAGGAGGCGGGCGGCCCCGCGTGCGGTGTGGCAAGCGTACCTGCCAGAACGGCCAGCACCGTGACCGCGAGGGCGACGACGATCGCGGTCGTGACCGCGAGTGCTTCTCCGGGGGAGGGCATCCGGTTCCTTTAGCCGAACACGATCAGGCCCGCGAGCCCGGCTGCGCCGACGATGATCCGCCACCAGGCGAAGGGCGCGAAGCCGTGGCGGGAGATGTAGTCGAGGAAGGTTTTCACGACGAGGAGCGCCGAGAAGAACGCCGCCACGAAGCCGACCACGATGAGCGAGGCATCGTTCGCCGTGAGGATCTTGTAGTTCTTGAGCAGGTCATACGCGAAGGCGCCCGCCATGGTGGGCATGGCGAGGTAGAAGGAGAACTCTGCCGCCGCGCGCTTCTCGGCCCCCAGCAGCATCGCGCCCACGATGGTGGCGCCCGAGCGCGACACGCCCGGGATCATGGCGAGGCACTGGAGGAAGCCGATCTTGAGATACATGGGCAGGGGGAACTTGGTGGCGTCCCGGTATCCGGCCGAGAGCGGCATGGCGTCTACGAGCAGCAGCACGAAGCCGCCGCCGATCAGGGTCATGCAGACGATCCAGGGATCGAACAGCACGTCCTTGATGAAGCCGTGCAGGGCTGCGCCGATGAGGGCGGCAGGCAGGAACGCGATGAGGACGCCGATCACGAAGCGCCGGGCATCGGGGTCGTAGGGCAGCGCTCGGGCGATGGCCCAGAGCCGGTTGAAGTAGACCGACAGGATCGCCAGGATCGCGCCGAGCTGGATCAGCACCTCGAAGGTCTTGCCGGTGGATTCGAAGCCGAGGAAGTGCCCGACAAGCAGGAGGTGCCCGGTCGAGGACACGGGCAGGAACTCGGTCAGGCCCTCGATGAGGCCCAGGAACAGCGCCTCGATGAATTGCGACATCGTTGGAAATCCTAAAGAGCGGCGTCACATGGGAGAGGCGGCCCTGGCCTGTCAAGCATCTTGCACCGCGGCATTCCCGCTTTGCAGAGCTTATGAGATTCACCAAAATTCCTTACCGAGCCTTAACGAAGCACGGCCTTATTCTCGCCGCCTGTTTCGCGTCTGAGACGTTCATGGCAATCCTCCATTATCATCCCTTTTGTCCGCATTCGCGGTTCGTACGCTTGATTCTAGCCGAATTGGGCGTCGAAGCGGAGCTGATCGAGGAAAAGCCCTGGGAGCGGCGCGTTCCGCTGCTCGAAATCAACCCGGCCGGCAACCTGCCCCTGTTCATCGACGATGACGGCCTTGCGGTCCCGGGCTCCCTGGTGATCGCCGAATATCTGGACGATACCCGGGGCGGGGACCTTGGGGACCGCCGCTTCCTCCCGCGGGGGCGGAGCAGCGGGTGGAGGTTCGCCGCCTCCTGGACTGGTTCCTGTCGAAATTCCATATGGAGGTGTCGGACTACGTCGCGACGGAGAAGATCTACAAGCGCTTCATGCCGGCGGAATTGGGCGGCGGCCCGCCCGATATGGGCGCGATTCGCGCGGCGCGGGCCAATGTGCGATACCACCTCAAATATATCGGGTACCTGATCGCCACCCGGAACTGGCTTGCGGGCCACCATCTGACCTACGCGGATATGGCCGCGGCCGCTCACCTGTCGATTGTGGATTATCTCGGCGACGTGCCATGGGACGAGGACGAAACAGCGAAGCATTGGTACGCCAGGATCAAGTCCCGGCCGTCCTTTCGCGCGCTCCTGGCGGACCGGGTGCCCGGAATGGATCCGTGGGAGCATTACGACAACCTCGACTTCTAGAGGGCGAGGCGCTCAAGCGCGCCTTTGTCGAGAGGGCCCAGGCCCTCGGCTTCGACACGGTCCGCGTCGCCCGCCCGGATTCGATCCCGCTCGCGCCCGAGCGCCTCAAGGCCTGGCTGGCCGAGGGCTATCACGGCGCCATGGACTGGATGGTCGAGACGGCGGAACGCCGCTCGGATCCGCGGACCCTCTGGCCGGAGGTGCACAGCGTCATCCTCCTCGGGCTGAATTACGGCCCTGCCGAGGATCCGCTTGCGGCGCTCACCCTGAAGGATCGCGGCACGATTTCGGTCTATGCCCGCAACCGCGACTATCACGACGTCATCAAGGGCAAGCTGAAGGAGGCGGCCGGCCTCCTGGCCGCGAAGGGCGGCGCCGACGTGAAGGTGTTCGTGGATACCGCGCCCGTGATGGAGAAGCCTCTGGCCCAGGCCGCCGGTCTCGGCTGGCAGGGCAAGCATACGGTCATCATCTCGCGGGATTTCGGCAACTGGCTCTTTCTCGGGGCGATCTTCACCACGGCGGAACTGCCCGTCGACGCGCCGGAGCGCGACCATTGCGGCTCGTGCCGGCGCTGCCTCGACATCTGCCCGACCAACGCCTTCCCGGAGCCCTACCGGCTCGATGCCCGCCGCTGCGTCTCCTACCTGACCATCGAGCATAAGGAGCATATCCCCGAGGACCTGCGCGCCGGGATCGGCAACCGCATCTTCGGCTGCGACGATTGTCTCGCGGTCTGCCCTTGGAACAAGTTTGCCCAGACGGCCCGCGAGGCCCGTCTCGCCCAGCGCGACGATCTCGCGGCCCTGCCTCTCGCGGAACTTGCTCGTCTTGACGATCCCGCCTTCCGGACCCGGTTCGCCGGCACGCCGATCAAGCGGACCGGCCGGGACCGGTTCGTCCGCAACGTGCTGATCGCCATCGGCAATTCGGGTGAGCGGGGCCTTGCGGCGGAGGCCGTGCGCCTCCTCGACGATCCCTCACCCCTGGTGCGCGCCATGGCGGTCTGGGCCCTGTCGCGGCTTGCCCCTGACGAGGTGGCCCGCCACGCCGCCGGACGGCGGGAGCACGAGGCGGACGAGGATGTCCGCGCCGAGTGGGAGCGGGCGCTTGCACCGGGAGAGGTCCCCGCATGAAGCTTTTCGTTTTCGGTCTCGGCTACACGGCACAGGCCTTCATCCGGTCCGGCCTGCCCTGGAGCCGGGTGGCCGGCACGGTCAGGAGTGCTGGAAAGGCCCAGAGCCTGCGACGGGACGGGATTGCGGCCCTGTCCCTCGATGAGGCGAGCGATGCGGAGATTGCGGCCGAGATCGGCAGCGCCGACGCTCTCCTGGTCAGCGCGCCCCCCTCGGAAACAGGCGACCCGCTCCTCGCCCGGGTCCGGGCACTGCTCGCTCGCGCCTCTAGCCCCGCCTGGACGGGCTATCTTTCCACGACGGGAGTTTACGGCGACCGGGGCGGGGCCTGGACGGACGAGACTGTGCCGGCGAACCCGCAGAGCCCGGGCTCCCGGCGACGGCACGAGGCCGAGGAGGCTTGGCTCGGCCTGGGGCGCGAGACCGGACAGGCCGTCCAGGTTTTTCGCCTCGCGGGCATCTACGGGCCAGAGCGCAACGCGCTCGCCAACCTCGCCCGGGGCCGGGCGCAGCGCATCGTCAAGCCCGGGCAGGTGTTCAACCGCATCCATGTGGACGATATCGCGGCGATCCTGGCCGCCTCCCTGGCGCGTCCCCGGGGTGGAGCGATCTACAATGTGGCGGACGACGAGCCGTCTCCGCCGCAGGATGTGGTGACCTATGCGGCCACCCTCGCGGGCGTGGAGCCTCCCGCCGAGATCCCCTTCGAGGACGCGGATCTGAGCCCTGCAGCGCGCGGCTTCTATGCGGAGAACAAGCGGATCGCCAACGGGCTGATCAAGCGCGAACTCAGCGTAAGGCTGCGCTACCCCACCTACCGGGAGGGGCTCGACGCTCTTTATGCGGCGGGAGAGTTTCAGCTCGCGTGACGGTTCGCGCTCGGCCCGAAATGGTCGATATAGCGGGGATTGATCGCCGAGACCGGCAGGATCACGAGCACGTCCGTCGTGCCGAACTGGCGGTCGATCACGGCCCCGCGCCCGAAGCTGGCGCCGAGGCGCAGGTAGCCCTTGATCATGGGCGGCAGCGCATGGAGCGCCGCCTTGGGATCCACCTCTTCCTTCGGCAGGATATCCATGGCGGTGAAACGCTCGGGCAGGGCGCTCGCCTGCCATTCCGGCGGCGCCGAGGCGTAATGGTGAAGGAAGCTCAGGGGCAGGGCGAGCTTGTGGGGATCGGTCCCCTCCAGGCTCGCGCAGCCGATCATCACGTCGATGCGGTGATGCAGCACGTAAGCCCAGATCCCGTGCCAGAGGAGCTCCACCGTGCGCTTGTTCCGGTAGGGCTTGAGAACGCAGGAGCGGCCGAGTTCCAGGAAGCGCAGGCCCGGATGGGACCCGATCAGCGGGGCGATGTCGTATTCCCCGGCCGTGTAGAAGCCTTGATGCCGGTCCGCCACCTCCTGCCGCAGCAGGCGATAGGTGCCCACCACCTTCGGCTTGGCCGGGCGGAAGGGCTTGGCCTCCACGTCATGGTCCAGCACCAGCAGGTGGTCGCAGATGGCGTCGTAATCGTCGACGTCGCGGCGGGAGAGCCGGGCCGTCCCGTCCGGAACGGCTGCCATCTCCTGAAAAAAGATCTTGAAGCGAAGCTTCTGGGCTTGGCGGATCTCCTTGTCGGTGGTCGCCAGGCGCACTTCGAGGGAGCCGATCCGGCCGAGGACGGGGTCGAGGGTGCCGTGGTCCCGCACGGCCCGGCGGAGGCCCGGCAGGAACTTGACGATGCTCTTCGCCCGAATTTCCGAAAGGGGAGCAGGCGGTGCCGGGACGGCAAGCCGAAGCGGAGCCGCTTCGTCCGGACGGGAAGGCGTCATCGTGACCTCGTTCGATTGAACCGTATGGGTTGGACCCCGGGAGGAATCGGGCCCCTTGCGTTGTGACATAAGACTCATTTCGAACGGTTTCGTGACAGGGAAGATCAAGGGTCGAGAGAGACTTATCAAGCCTCGTGCAATATTTCCGTCATCTTTCCTCAGGGATGAATTCTGGCTCTGGGCCGAATTTCCTCCGATTGTTCAGGCCAGCGCCGCGGTCGGGCGCCGGTCCGCCGAAGCCCGGTAGGACAGGGCCTCGGCCAGATGGATGCGCCGGACTTTGGCCTCGCCGTCCAGATCCGCGAGGGTCCGCGCCACCTTGAGAACCCGGTGGAAGCCCCGGGCCGAGAGGCGCATGGCGTTCGCGGCATCGCGGATCAGCGTGGCCCCGTCGGAATCCGGCTGCGCAACCTCGTCGAGCACGGGCGGCGGGCAGGCCGCATTGGTAGTGACGCCTTCAAGTCCGAGGGCCGCGTAACGCTTCGCCTGCCGCTCCCGCGCCTGCGCGACCCGGGCAGCCGCCTCGGCCGAGCCTTCGGCTGGCGGAGGCAGGATGAGGTCGGCGGCGGTCACGGCCGGGACGTCGATGACCAGGTCGATCCGGTCGAGCAGGGGCCCCGAGATCCTGGCCTGATACTGGGCGATGCAGCGCTCGTTCGGCTGGCGGCGGCAGACGAAGCCCGGTTCGGTGGCCTGCCCGCAGCGGCAGGGATTCATGGCGGCGACGAGCTGGAAGCGCGCCGGATAGGTGACCCGGTGATTGGCACGGGCGATCAGGATCTCGCCCGCCTCGAGGGGCTGTCTCAAGGAATCGAGCACCTGGGGCTGGAATTCGGGCAATTCGTCGAGAAACAGGACGCCGTGATGGGCAAGAGACGCCTCGCCGGGCCGGGCGTTCAGCCCGCCTCCCACGAGGGCCGCCATGGAGGCCGAGTGATGCGGCGCCCGGAAGGGGCGGCGGTTCGTGAGCGCCCCCTCGGCCAACAGGCCGGCCACGGACTGGATCATCGACAGTTCCAGCAATTCCCGCGGCGCCAGAGGCGGCAGGATGGAGGGCAGGCGCTGGGCCAGCATAGACTTGCCGGCCCCCGGCGGCCCGGACATCAACAGGTTGTGCGCGCCCGCGGCAGCGATCTCGAGGGTGCGCTTGGCACTCTCCTGCCCCTTGATGTCGCGCAGGTCCGGCATGGCGCCAGAGGTCGGCATGATCGCCGGTTTCGGCCGCGCCATCACCTGGCTGCCCTTGAAGTGGTTGGCGAGCTGGATGAGCGAGGCCGGTGCCAGGATGTCGAGGTCCTGGCTCGCCCAGGCGGCCTCGGCGCCGCAGGCCGCCGGGCAGATCAGGCCGTGCTGCCGCTCGACCGCCGCCATGGCGGCGGGCAGCACTCCGGCCACCGACGTGATGGACCCGTCGAGGGCCAGCTCCCCCAGCACCGTGAAGCCGTTGAGCGCATCGGCCGGAATGGCCCCCATCGCGGCCATGAGGCCGAGCGCGATGGGCAGGTCGTAATGGCTGCCCTCCTTGGGCAGGTCGGCGGGCGCGAGATTCACGACGATCCGCTTCGCCGGCAGGGCGAGGCCCGAGGCGATCAGGGCGGAGCGCACCCGCTCGCGGGATTCCGCGACGGCCTTGTCCGGAAGCCCGACAACCGCGAAGGCGACATTCCCGGCCGCAATCTGGACCTGCACATCGACCGTCCGCGCTTCGATTCCTTCGAAAGCGACCGTTGCGACATGCATGACCATAGGAACCCGGACTCCGTGAGCCGGCGAACTTATCGCAATCTTCCTGAATGCGATAGAGTTACATTTCCGCTCAGAGCTGGCCCTTGAGACGATAGAGCGCTTCGAGCGCGTCCCGTGGTGTCATCTCGTCCGGGTCGAGAGCCTCGAGGGCCTGCCGCAGGGGATCGGGAGCCGCGGGTTTCGCGGGTTCCGGGCGCGGGGCCGCAACGGCGAAGAGGGGCAGATCGTCCACCAGGGCCTTCTTGGGATGCTCCCGGTCCGAGCGCTCGAGCTCGCTCAGGATCGCCCTTGCGCGCTCCACCACGGCCGCCGGTAGGCCGGCGAGGCGGGCCACCTGCAAGCCGTAGGACCGGTCGGCCGCGCCGGGAACGACCTCGTGCAGGAAGACGACCTCCCCATGCCATTCCGTCACCTTCAGGGTGGCGTTGGAGACCCGGGGCAGCCGCTCGGCCAGGGCCGTCAGCTCGTGGAAATGGGTCGCGAAGAGCGCGCGGCAGCGATTGGCCTCGTGCAGATGCTCGATGGCCGCCCAGGCGATCGAGAGACCGTCGAAGGTGGCGGTGCCGCGCCCGATCTCGTCGAGGATCACCAGGGAGTGGGAGGTCGCCTGGTTGAGGATGGCGGCGGTCTCGACCATCTCGACCATGAAGGTCGAGCGGCCGCGCGCCAGGTCGTCCGCGGCGCCGACCCGGGAGAACAGCCGGTCCACTATGCCGATCCGGGCCTCCTTCGCGGGCACGAAGGCCCCCATCTGGGCGAGCACCACGATGAGCGCGTTCTGGCGCAGATAGGTCGACTTGCCGCCCATGTTCGGGCCGGTGATGAGCTGGATATGCCCGGCTTCGCTGCCCGAAAGGTCGGAATCGTTGGCGATGAAGGGCTGGCCCTCCCGCCGGAGCGCCGCCTCGACCACCGGATGGCGGCCGCCGACGATCCGGAACGCGAGGCTCCTGTCGACCAGGGGACGTGTCCAGTCGAGCCGCATGGCAAGATCCGCCAGGGCGGCCGTCACGTCCACCACGGCCATAGCCTCCGCGGCGGCCGCAATGTCGGCCGACAGGGCGACGAGGTCCTGGGCCATCGCCTCGAAGAGCCCGAGCTCGATCTTGAGCGCCCGGTCGGCCGCCGAGGCGATCTTCGATTCGAGTTCTCCCAGCTCGACGGTGGAGAACCGCATGGCGCCCGCCATGGTCTGCCGATGGACGAAGATCTCCTTCCAAGGCTCCTTGAGCAGGTCCTCGCCCACGTTCTGCGGCACTTCCACGAAGTAGCCGATCATGTGGTTGTGCTTCACCCGCAGGGTCCGACAGCCGGTCTCGGTCGCATAGCGGGCCTGGAGGGCCGCGATGAAACGGCGGGAATCCTGCTGGAGCTCGCGCAGTTCGTCGAGGTCGGGCGCATAGCCCGCGCGGACGAAGCCGCCGTCGCGCTTCAGGAGGGGCAATTCGTCCGCCAGGAGGGCCGCGAGCCTGTCGGCGACGCTCGTGTCGAGGGATTGCAGCGTTCGGGCCGCCTCCGCCAACTCCCGGGACAGGTTGGGCGCGATGGCGAGTTCGAGGCCGAGATCCCGCGCCGCCAGGAGGCCGTCGCGAACGCAGGCGAGGTCCCGCGGCCCGCCGCGGCCGAGGCCGAGACGCGACAGGGCGCGGGCGAAGTCGGGCGAGCGCTTGAGGATGCGCCGGAGGCGGTCCCGCAGCGCCCCGTCATCCAGGAGAACCGCGACGGAATCCTGCCGGTCGTGGATGGCGTCAGGGTCCGTAAGGGGGCCGGCGAGCCGCTCCCCCAGAAGCCTGGCGCCGCCCGGCGTCACCGTGCAGTCGATGGTGGCGAGCAGGCTCCCGGCCCGCTCTCCCGAAAGGGTGCGGGTGAGTTCCAGATTGGCCCGAGTCGCCGCGTCGATGGCGAGCGTCGCCCCCGTCCCCCCGCGGGAAGGCGGATGGAGGACCGGCCGGCTGTCGATCTGGGTCTTTTCCACATAGAAAAGGGCGCAGCCCGCCGCCGCGATCTCGGCCCGCCCGAAGGACCCGAAGGCATCGAGGGTCGCGACCCCGAAATATTCCTTCAGGCGCCGCTCCGCAGAGGCGGGGTCGAGCCCCTCCCGCGGCAGGGGCGTGACGGCGATCTTCGTCTCGCGCCAGAAGGGCGCGAGTTCCGGATCGTCATGGATCGAATCCGGCACCAGGATCTCACGGGGATCGAAGCGGGCGATCTCGGCCGAAAGGCCGGCCCCGTCCGTCTCGCTCAAGGTGAAGCGGCCCGTCGAGATGTCCACGGCCGCAAGACCGTAGCACCATTCGTGCTCCGAAACCCGGCGCCGTGCGACCGCCAGGAACAGGTTCGCCCGGCCCGGATCCAGGAGGCGGTCCTCGGTGATCGTGCCTGGGGTGACGAGGCGCACCACGTCCCGTCGCACCACGGATTTGGCGCCGCGCTTCTTCGCCTCCGCCGGATCCTCGGTCTGCTCGCAGACCGCCACCCGGTAGCCAAGGCCGATCAGGCGCTGGAGGTAGTCGTCGGCCCGGTCCACGGGCACGCCGCACATGGGGATATCCTGCCCCTGGTGCTTGCCGCGCTTGGTGAGGACGATCCCGAGCGCCTGGCTCGCGACTTCAGCATCCTCGAAGAACAGCTCGTAGAAATCCCCCATCCGGTAGAACAGGAGACTGTCGGGATTGGCGGCCTTGATCTCGATATACTGCGCCATCATGGGCGTGACGCGACCGTCCTGCACGGCGGGCTTGGCCGCGGCGGGCGCATCGGTTTCGGGACGGTCGGGCGAGATGGTGCGGGCTTGGGTCGACATCCCGCCCTTCCTAGCAAAACCCGCCACGGCTTTCACCCGTGGCATAGGGTCAGGGGAGAGGGTGTGCACAAGTCTTGAGGGGAGACGCATCCTTGCCTTAAGGTCTCAGACTCCCTCGGGAGCATCCCGCCGCAACCCTCTGCGAAAAAACACATGACCGATCAGTCCACGCCCCGCCGCAGCCGACCGACCTTCACGGATCAGGAGGCGCTCCAGTTTCACGCACAGGGGCGGCCCGGGAAGCTGGAGATCGTACCGACCAAGCCCATGGCGACCCAGCGCGACCTGTCCCTGGCCTATTCGCCGGGCGTCGCGGTGCCCGTGAAGGCGATTGCCGAAAATCCCTCGCTCGCCTTCGACTACACCACCCGCTCCAACATGGTGGCGGTGATCTCGAACGGCACCGCGATCTTAGGACTCGGCAATCTCGGGGCGCTTGCGTCCAAGCCCGTGATGGAGGGCAAGTCCGTCCTGTTCAAGCGCTTCGCGGACGTGGATTCCATCGACCTGGAGGTCGACACGGAGGACCCGGACGCCTTCATCAACTGCGTGCGCTATCTCGGCCCCTCGTTCGGGGGCATCAACCTGGAAGACATCAAGGCGCCGGAATGCTTCATCGTCGAGGAGCGTCTGCGCGAGCTCATGGACATCCCGGTCTTCCATGACGATCAGCACGGCACGGCGATCATCGCGGCGGCCGGGCTCATCAACGCCCTTCATCTGACCGGGCGCGACATGGCGAAGACCAAGCTCGTGGTGAACGGCGCGGGCGCGGCTGGCATCGCCTGCACGGAACTTCTGAAGGCCATGGGCTTCGCGCCCCAGAATGTCGTTCTGTGCGACACCAAGGGCGTCATCTACGAGGGCCGCACCGAGGGCATGAACCAGTGGAAATCGGCCCATGCGGTGAACACGAAAGCCCGCACCCTGGCGGAGGCCATGGAGGGGGCCGATGCGGTGTTCGGGCTTTCGGCCAAGGGAGCCTTCTCGGACGACATGATCCGCTCCATGGCCGAGAACCCGATCATCTTCGCCATGGCGAACCCAGACCCGGAAATCACGCCCGAAGAGGTCGCGCGCATCCGTGATGACGTGATCATCGCCACCGGCCGCTCGGATTACCCGAACCAGGTCAACAACGTGCTGGGCTTCCCCTACATCTTCCGGGGCGCCCTCGACGTGCAGGCGACCACCATCAACATGGAGATGAAGATCGCAGCGGCCCGCGCCCTGGCGGATCTCGCCCGCGAGGACGTGCCCGACGAGGTGGCGGCCGCCTATCAGGGCGCACGCCCGCGCTTCGGGCGCGAATACATCATTCCGGTCCCGTTTGACCCGCGGCTCATCCACACGATCCCGCAGGCGGTGGCGCAGGCCGCCATGGAGACGGGCGTCGCCCGCCGCCCCATCGTCGACATGCGCGCCTACAAAGCGCAGCTCTCCGCCCGGCGTGACCCAGTCGCCGGAACCCTTAACCGCATCTTCGAGCGCGTGCGCCGCTTCCCCAAGCGGGTCGTCTTCGCGGAGGGCGAGGAGGAGCAGGTGATCCGCGCGGCCCTGTCCTTCGTCAACCAGGGCCTCGGCCGGGCCATCCTCGTCGGCCGCGAGGACCGCATTCAGGCGACAGCTGCGCAGGCCGGCATCGATCTCGAAGGCCGCGAGGGCATCGAGATCCACAATGCGCGCCTGTCCCACCGCAACAGCACCTATGCGCAGTTCCTCTACGAACGCCTGCAGCGCAAGGGCTTCCTGTTCCGCGACTGCCAGCGCCTGATTAACCAGGACCGCAACCATTTCGCAGCCTCCATGGTGGCGTTGGGGGATGCCGACGCGATGGTGACGGGCGCCACGCGCAACTATTCGACGGCGCTTGCCGACGTGCGCCGGGTGATCGACGCGAAGCCCGGCCATCGGGTCATCGGCATTTCGCTGTGCCTGGCGCGGGGCCATACGGTTCTGGTGGCCGATACGGCCATCCACGAGATGCCGACCGCGCAGGAACTGGCCGAGATTGCCATCGAGGCCGCGGGCGTCGGCCGGCGCCTCGGCTACGAGCCGCGGGTTGCGCTGCTGTCGTTCTCCACCTTCGGTCATCCCCGGGCGGAGCGCGCCGAGAAGATCCAGGAGGCGGTGCGAATCCTCGACGGGATGCGGCTCGATTTCGAGTATGACGGCGAGATGTCGGCCGATGTGGCACTCAACCGGGAGGTCATGGCGCAATACCCGTTCTGCCGCCTGACCGGGCCGGCGAACGTGCTCGTCATGCCGGCGTTCCACTCCGCCTCCATCTCGACCAAGATGCTGCAGGAACTCGGCGGCGCCATGGTTCTGGGACCCATGGTGGTTGGCCTCGACAGGCCGGTCCAGATCGTGTCTCTCGGCGCGACGGATGCGGACATTGTCAACATGGCGGCGCTCGCGGCCTACAATATCGGCGGCTGAGGCGGGGCTCTCAGCGCAGGCCCTGCTCGACCAGGATGACGCCGCCGCACACGATGGCGGCGTCGAGGATCGCGTTGTGGATATGGATCGGCAGGGCTTCCGTGAGCCGCTTGGCGATGAAGGCGCCGGGCGTTGCCGAGAGGCCGACCAGCAGGGCCATGATCCACGAGGAGGGCGGCAGGGCGCCGAAGGCCTGGAAGGCGCCGGTCTTGGCGACGCCGATCGCCATGGAGATGATCGCATCCGTCGCCACGACGGCGCGCCCGTTGAGGCCCGACGCCATGAGGATCGAGATCAGCACCACGCCCGATCCGGAAGTGCCGCCGGCGAGGAGCCCGTAGCCTGCGCCCGCCGCCGCGAGCCCGGTGCCCGAGAGCCTGGCGCGGAGGCGCTTCAGGACCATGCGCAGCGGCACCATGGCGATCAGGAAGGAGCCGATCAGGATGCTCGCCCCGGCGCCGGACAGGAAGGTGTAGCCGTAGGCGCCGAGGAAGCAGGTCGGAATCGCCACGCTGCCGACGACGAGCGCCCGGCGCAGGTCCACCTCGTGCCGGAAGGCGACCACGCGGCTGCCGTTGGTCAGGAGAGCCGAGACCCCGATAATGGGCACGACCGCATCGGCCCCGACGATGGGCACGAGGACGAGGGGCATCAGGAGCCCGGTTCCGTAGCCGGCGACGCCGCCGAGGGTCCCGGCCCCCAGGGCGCAGAGCGCCACGAGGAGATATTGGAGAAGGCTGACATTCTCGGCCATCGGCACCTCACCGCGGGCCGTGCCGGGTGGTCCGGCTGCCGGCCCGAATGGCCACGCCCGGAATAACCCTCGTCATTTCGGTCACTCTCTGTGCCCCTGGCATAGGCCGTCGCTGCCTGTGGATCGTCCCGTCCCTTTGGAAAACTGTGACGGTTCCGGTGGAATGCCGCAATCTCCGTCTTGGTCCGCCGAGTGCTTCAGCATCGGTTCAGGTGGGGCATGGCCAGTCAGTCCCCGTTTCCGTGGGGCTGGGTTCCATTTTTGAGAATGGTCCGCCGAGGTCCGGCGGAGTAGACTTCGGAAAACCAAAGCCAAAAATATGGGGGTAGCCTTGAGCGTCCGGAATCCGACCACTGTCGTCTTCGATGTCGGCAATGTCCTGCTGCGCTGGGATCCGCGCAATCTGTACCGCACGATCTTCGACGACGAGTCCGAGATGGAGTGGTTTCTGTCCACGGTCTGCACTGGCCAGTGGAATCTCGAGCAAGACCGCGGGCGCGACTGGGAGGAGGCGGTGGCTCTCCTCGTCAAGGATTTTCCGCATCACGAGGCTTCGATCCGCGCCTTCCACGACCGCTGGGAGGAGACTGTCTCGGGCGCCATCGAGGAGAACGTCGCGCTTCTCGGGCGCCTGCGGGAGGCGGGCGTTCCCAATTACTGCATCACGAATTTCTCGGCCCCCAAATTCGACCTGTCGAAGAAGCGTTTTCCGTTCCTGGACGGGTTCGACGGCACCATCGTGTCCGGCGATGAGCGCCTCCTGAAGCCCGAACCGGAGATCTACCGGCTCCTCCTCGACCGCTACGGTCTCGAAGCCGGGAAATGCGTTTTCATCGACGATTCCAAGGCCAATGTGGAGGGCGCCCGGGCGGTGGGCATGCATGCCATCCACTTCGTCGAGCCGATGGACCTCGCGGCCGAGCTCGACCGCTACGGCATCGCCGCCTGATCCGGCTTGCCCTCGGGCGCGCCATGCGCCATCAGGCGGCATGCGCGCCTTCGAGACAGCCCTTCCCATCGACGCGGTGCTCGCCGATCTTGCGGCGAGCCTTCGCGCCCGCCCGAACGCGGTCCTCGTGGCGCCGCCGGGGGCGGGTAAGACCACGCGGGTGCCCCTCGCGCTCCTCGACGAGCCCTGGACCGAGGGGCGCAAGCTCATCGTGCTGGAGCCGCGCCGGCTCGCCGCCCGGGCGGCGGCGGACCGGATGGCCCGGACCCTGGGCGAGGCAGTGGGCGAGACCGTCGGCCTTCGGGTGCGCCTCGGTTCCAAGGTCGGCCGCCGGACCCGGATCGAGGTGGTCACCGAGGGCGTGTTCGCCCGCATGATCCTCGACGATCCGACCCTCGACGGTATTGCGGCCATCCTCTTCGATGAATTCCACGAGCGCTCCCTCGATGCCGATCTCGGCCTCGCCCTGGCGCTCGACGCTCAAGGCGGCCTGCGGGAGGACCTGCGCCTCCTCGTCATGTCCGCGACCCTCGACGGTGCCCGGGTCGCCCGGCTTCTGGGCGATGCGCCCGTGATCACGTCGGAGGGCCGGGCCTATCCGGTCGAGACACGCTATCTCGGGCGCGATCCGAACCGGCGCATCGACGAGCAGGTGGCCGATGCGGTCTCCAGGGCCCTGCGGGCGGAGCCCGGCTCGGTCCTGGCGTTTCTGCCGGGGCAGGGGGAGATCCGCCGCGTCGAGGCGCTTCTGCGCGAGCGCATCTCCGATCCGGCCGTTGACCTGGCGCCTCTCTACGGGGCGCTCGACCGGGCCGAGCAGGACCTTGCGGTGAGCCCGGCGAAGCCCGGCCGCCGCAAGGTCGTCCTCGCGACCTCCATCGCCGAGACCTCGCTCACCATCGAGGGCGTGCGCATCGTGGTGGATTCCGGCCTCGCGCGGGTGCCGGTCTACGAGCCGGGCATCGGCCTGACGCGGCTGGAGACCGTGCGCGTCTCGCGCGCCGCCGCCGATCAGCGCCGGGGCCGGGCAGGGCGCACGGAGCCCGGCCTCTGCTACCGGCTTTGGGAAGAGGCGGCGACCGGCGCGCTCGAACCTTTCGCCCGCCCGGAAATCCTCTCCGCCGATCTTGCGCCGCTCCTTCTCGATTGTGCCGCCTGGGGCGTCACGGACCCGACGGTTCTCGCTTTCCTCGATCCGCCCCCGGCTCCGGCCCTGAAGGAGGCGAGGGCCCTGCTCGAACAGCTCCACGCCCTCGACGGGCAGGGCCGGATCACCGAGACCGGCCGCCGCCTGCGCGACCTTCCCCTGCCGCCCCGGCTCGCCCGCATGGTGCTGGCCGCCGGCGAGGCCGGGCGGGCCCGGGACGCGGCCGATATTGCGGCCGTGCTCGTCGAGCGGGGACTCGGGGGCGATATGGCGGACGTGTCCGACCGGGTCGAGCGCTTCCGCCGTGACCGCTCCCGGCGAGCCGAGGACATGCGCCGTCTGGCGGAGGGCTGGGCACGCAGCGCGGGCTCCGCGTCTTCGGCCGGAGGCGAGCTGTCGTTCGGCGCCATTCTGGCGCTGGCCTATCCGGACCGTATCGCCAAGGCGCGGGGCAAGCCCGGGGAATACCTCATGGCCAATGGGCGCGGCGCCTCCCTGGAGCCGCACGAGCGCCTGGCCAGGAACCCCTATCTGGCCATTGCCGAGATCGCAGGCGGCGCAGCCTCCGCGCGGATTCTGGCGGCGGCGCCCATTGCGCCGGACGCGATCGAAGCCCTGCTCGGCGACGAGATCGAGCGGCGGGACGAGGTGGTGTTCGACCGGCAGGCCCGGTCTCTGCGTGCCCGCTCGGTGAGGCGCTACGGCGCCCTCGTGCTGGGCGAGCGCCCCTTGCGGGTTCCGGCTACGGAGGAAAGCGCCCGCGCCCTCGCGGCCGGGCTGGCCTCTCTCGGCCTGTCGGCCCTGCCCTGGTCGAAGGCTCTCGCCCAATGGCGCGAGCGGGTCATGTTCCTGCGCAAGGCCGAGGGGGAGGAATGGCCCGACCTGTCGGACGAGGCGCTCGCCGCGACCGCCGAGGAATGGTTCGCGCCCCATCTCGTCGGCAAATCCGGCCTGTCCGAAATCGGCCCGGACCTTCTCGGCGAGGCCCTGAGGGAACTTCTGCCCTGGAACCTCCGGCGGCGGCTCGACACGGAGGCGCCGACCCATGTGGAGGTGCCGACGGGGTCCATGATTCCGGTCGATTACGGGGGCGAGGAGGGCCCCGTCCTGGCGGTCCGCGTCCAGGAACTGTTCGGCCTCGACCGGCACCCGACCCTGGCGAACGGGCGTGTGCCCCTGATCCTGCATCTGCTCTCGCCGGCCCATCGACCGATCCAGATCACCCGCGACCTGCCGGGTTTCTGGCGCGGCTCCTGGGCGGCCGTACGCGCCGACATGCGCGGGCAATATCCCAAGCATCCCTGGCCGGAGGATCCGGTCAGCGCACCGCCGACCCGCAGGGCCAAGCCGCGCGGCACATAAGGTGTCTTAAGGATCGAAGCTGATGATGAGGCGCTCTGCCGTGGCCCGGTTGAGGGCCATCGGGATGTTGTAGACGAGGGCGAGGCGCATGAGCGCCTTCACGTCCACGTCGTGAGGGTGCGGGGACAGGGGATCGACGAAGAAGAACAGGGCGTCGATCTTCCCCTCGGCGATCATCGCACCGATCTGCTGATCGCCGCCGAGGGGGCCGCTCTTCAGCCGCGTGACGGACAGCGCAGGGCAGCGCTCCATCACGCGTCCGCCGGTGGTTCCGGTGGCGAAGAGCGTGAAGGGGCGAATGGAATTCTCGTGCATGGCGACGAAATCGGCCATGTCGTCCTTTTTGGCGTCGTGGGCCACGAGCGCCAAGGTCAGCTTGTTCATGATGGGTCTGGTGTCAGTTGTTCCAACGGTCGCGCCACTGCATCTCGCCCGTCAGGCAATTGGCGCGGGGGGGAGCCTGGATGCGCTCGATCCGGAAATCCTGACGAGGCGTGAGATTGGCGACCTCGAGCAGGATCTTGGTCTTGATGGCGTTGACGAACTGGTCGCGCTCGCGAACCGGAACCATGAACGCCCCCTGACCTCCGATGACGCAGTCCCTGTAATAGATGTCGAGATCCGGGATGTCGAGGTAGCCGGGCTTGTGCAGCATGATCGGCAGGCCGTTGATGACGATTCCCTTGGCGAGGGTGTCGTTCCGGGCCTGCTCGACCGTGCGGCCCTGGTTGTTGGGGCCGTCGCCCGAGACGTCGATGACCCGGCGGGTCGGGCTGACGTCGAGCTCGTCGAAAAGGCGCGTCGCGAAATCGATGGCGCTCGAAATGGAGGTGCGCTGGGCGCGCCGCAGGGGCGTCGACGCGATCCTGTCCGCAAAAGCCATCAGGCTCTCGGAATTGTCGAGGACCGTCCAGGGGACGATTACCTTCTGGTCCGCCGATCCGGCCCATTCCATGTAGGTGACGGCTATGCGGCCCAGAAGCCCGCCCCGGATCGCCTCGTGGACGAGGGGAGAGCGGAACGCCTGGGCGAATCCCTCCCGCTGCAGGGCCTGCTCCTCCGTATCCATCGAAAAGGAGATGTCGACCGCCAGGACGAGGGCAAGGTCCACCTCCGTCTGGGCCTTGGCCCGGGGAGATACGACCAGAAAGGTCAGGGCCAGGACGAGACCTGCGGCAAGGCGCATGCAGCCGGAGCGAACCATCGGTCATCTCCTTCGAGGAGCCGGTCTGGTCCGATGAAGTGTGCCAGCTTCTCGGCATGACGCAAGGTCAAGTTTTGCGCCGTTTTTCCTCCACGACCGCGAGGGCCGCCTGGAAAGCCGCGTCCGCATCGAGGTCCGTGGTGTCCAGCGTGACGGCGTCGTCCGCGGCCCTGAGCGGGGCGGTGGCCCGTGTCATGTCCCGCTCGTCCCGGCGCCGGATGTCGGCCAGGATCGTCTCGTAGGCCACATCCTCGCCGCGCCGCAGGAGTTCGAGATGGCGGCGGCGGGCCCGCTCCTCGGGGGTTGCCGTGATGAAGAGCTTCACGTCGGCGTCCGGGCAGACGACAGTGCCGATGTCCCGGCCGTCGAGCACGGCCCCCGGCCCCTGGCCGCCGAACTGCCGCTGGAAGTCGAGCAGGGCATCCCGGACGGGCTGGTAGGCGGAGATGACCGAAGCGGCCTCGCCCATCCTGGCGCCGCGCAGGTCCGGCGCGTCGAGATGGGAGACGTCGAGGGTCCGGGCCGCCAGCGCCGCGGCGTCCCGGTCCGTGAGGGGCGTGCCGCGGGCCATCAAGACGGCCGCGACCGCCCGGTAGAGGAGGCCAGTATCGAGATGGGCGAAGCCCAGATGGTCCGCGAGGCGCTTGCCGAGGGTGCCTTTGCCGGACGCGGCAGGGCCGTCGATGGCGATGATCATGGCGCGCATCAGTCGATGATGGTGGCGCCGAGCTCGCGCATGAGCGGGATAAAGGTCGGGAAGCTGGTGGCGATCATGGCGCCGTCGTCCACCGTCACCGGCTCCTCGGTCGCCAGCCCCATGACCAGGAACGACATGGCGATGCGGTGGTCGAGATGGGTGGCGATCGGGCGACCGCCGCCCCGGACCTTACCGCCCGTGCCATGGACCACGAGGTCGTCGCCCTCGATTTCGTGGGGGACGCCCGTCTCCGCGAGGCCTGCCGCGACGGCCGCCAGACGGTCGGATTCCTTGACCCTGAGCTCGTGAAGGCCCTGCATCCGGGTGGTTCCTTCGGCGAAGGCGGCCGCGACGGCCAGGATCGGATATTCGTCGATCATGGCGGGCGCCCGCGCGGCCGGAACCGTGACGCCGGTCAGGCGGCTCGCCTGCACGCGCAGGTCCGCGACCGTCTCGCCGCCCTCGTCCCGCTCGTTCAGGCGCTCGATGGAGGCTCCCATCTCAAGAAGCGTCGTGATGAGGCCCGTGCGGAGCGGGTTCATCATCACGCCTTCGATCACCACGTCGGATCCGGGCGTGATCAGCGCCGCAACGATCGGGAAAGCCGCCGACGAGGGGTCGCTCGGCACCACGACGGTAGAGCCCTTCAGCTCAGGCTGGCCCTGGAGCGTGATGGCGCGGCCGTCCTCCCCGTGGGGGACGACTTCGACCGTTGCGCCAAAGTGGCGCAGCATCCGCTCTGTATGGTCCCGGGTCGCCTCGCGCTCGATCACGGTGGTCCGGCCAGGCGAGTTCAGGCCCGCGAGCAGGATCGCGGACTTGATCTGGGCGGAGGCGGCCGGGGTCTCGTAGGTGATCGGGATTGTCTCGCGCGGCCCGCGCAGCGTGAGGGGCACGCGCCCGCCCTCCGCCTCGCTGACCACAGTGACGCCCATCCGGACAAGGGGATCGAGAATACGGCGCATCGGGCGCTTGCGCAGGGAGGCGTCGCCGTCGAAGGTGGTGGTGATCGGGTGGCTGCCCGCCACGCCCATCATCAGCCGGGAGCCGGTGCCCGCATTGCCGAAATCGAGGATGCCGGCTGGCTCGCTCAGGCCGCCGATGCCGACGCCGAGGATACGCCAGCGGCCGGGGCCCTCGCGGGTGATCTGGGCGCCGAGGGCTTTGCAGGCCTCTGCAGTGCGGAGCACGTCATCGCCTTCCAGGAGGCCCTCGACCCGGGTTTCGCCGATGGCGAGCAGGCCGAAGATCATGGAGCGGTGGGAGATCGACTTGTCGCCGGGGACACGAAGGCGCCCCTTCAAGGCCCCGCCGGCCCGGCCGGTGACGGGTGATGCTATTCCGTGCGCGTGTCCCATGATGGCCCCCTTTATTGTCTTGCAGGGCGGCTCCTAACATGCACTTTCGGTGCCGTCATCCCGCACGGGGTCCCGCTTTGGGCTTCCCGGGAAATTTCTTGTTTGACAAGGGATGCCCCCGCGACTAACGGAGCCTTCCCAACTATCCAGATTGAGGCATTACCCGTGGCCAAACCGGAACTCGGCTTGAAGCGCCAGTGCATGAGCTGCGGCGCGAAATTCTACGATCTCAGCAGGGATCCCGCTGTCTGCCCGAAATGCGGCACCGTCTTCCAGGCGACCGCCATGAGCCGCGTCGCCGCTCCTGCGGTCGCTCATGCGGCCAACGATGAGGACGAGACCGAGCTCGAGACGGCGGGCGCCGAAATGATTTCGCTCGACGAGGTCGAGGCCGGCGAGGCCGAGAAGGACCTGCCCGGCGACGACGACATCGATGTGGCCGACGACGTCGCCGATGACGACACCTTCCTCGAGGATGAGGAAGAGGGCGACGACGATGTCTCCGACCTGATCGACAGCGATCTGGAGGACGATGAAGAGGCTTGAACCTCGCATCGGACCCGACTATAGAGACGCCGCTGCTTCGGCAGCGACCCTTTCCGCGGTGCCCCAACACCGCGGCCAGCGTGGGGCCATAGCTCAGTTGGGAGAGCGCTTGAATGGCATTCAAGAGGTCGGCGGTTCGATTCCGCCTGGCTCCACCAAAGACTTCCCGGACATCTGAATTTCCGCCCCAGAGCCTCCGCCTCGCGGCTCGTGCCCGCCGTGCGGATGTTGTGCGCCTCTGCGGTTCCCCGGCATCGATTGCGGTCTCCCATTCGCACCATTCCGGGCGAATTGGTTAACCCTGTTGCTTCAGCAAATTTTAAAGGCCGGACGGCCAAGGTTTTCCGAATGGCCGCGTTCGCCCTCCGGTGACGCGGTTTTTGCCACCAACCCTGGCTGGAGGATCGCCGGCATGCAAAGGGGAAGGCCGCCGGATGACCCGCATGCTCTTGTCGCGCGACGCGATCCTCTCCGTCTACAATTCCTCGGGGCAGGATACGCTCGATCTGTTGGGCAGCCCTGAGCCGGCTGCCGCGCCGCGCCAAACCCGCTCCCGCTCCGGCCGCTCTTCGTCTGCTCAGGAAACGTCGAGCCACGAGGCATCGCATCAGGAGGGGCCGAGCCAGGATGGCGCTGGCCAGGACGGATCGGCCTGGGAGCCGACGCGGGCCCACGCGCCGGAGGACGGCCTGACGGGCGTCTACAGTCGCAACCACTTCCAGGGCCGCTGCGCCGAAGCCATCGCCCGAGCCGAGGCGGCGGGCAGCCGGCTCGCCCTCATCCTGCTCGGCCTCGACCGCTTCAAGGATCTCAACGGCTCCTTCGGTTACCAGATCGGCGACGACGTCCTGATCGACATTGCCCGCGGCCTCAGGGCCCTGCTGGGCCGGAACGACGCGATCGGCCGCTTTGGCGGCGACGAGTTCGCCCTTCTGGTGACCGATAGTCCCGCACGTGAAGACGTGACCTCTTTGGCGGGCCGCCTGCTCGAGGTCACGGCTGCGATCATGCGCCGTTACCTGCCGCGGCTCAGGTCCGGTGCCAGCCTCGGCATCGCGCTCTTTCCGGAGCACGGACGCCAGGTCGACGAGCTGATCCAGAATGCCGATCTGGCGCTGCACAGGGCCAAGAACGAAGCGCGCGGGCAGGCGCAGATTTATGCCCCGCACATGCGCGCCGCCGCGCTGGGCCGACTTGAGCAGCTGGCGGCTTTCCAGCGTGCGCTCGAAGCCGGCGAGATCCAGCCGTTCTACCAGCCGCAGATGCGTCTGACGGACCGGCGCGCCTGCGGGTTCGAGGCCCTGGCCCGTTGGGTGCGCCCGTCCGGCGAGATCCTGGCGCCGGGCCAATTCCAGGCGGCCCTGGAAGATCCGGATACGTCCACCCTTTTGGGCGAGCACATGCTGAGCGCCGTCAGCCGGGATCTCCAGCACTGGAGCAAGGCTGGGCTGCCGCGCTGCAAGGTGTCGGTCAATGCGGCCGCGCCCGAGCTCAAACGGGGCGATTATCCCGAGAAAGTGGCCGGGCTGTTCGCCGCACAGGGAATTGCACCTTCGCAGCTGACGGTGGAGATCACCGAGTCGGTGCTCCTGGACGACAGGGGCGCGGATGTGGCCCAGACGCTGGGGGCGCTGCGGCAGCTCGGCGTCTCGATTGCGCT
This sequence comes from Microvirga sp. 17 mud 1-3, assembly GCF_003151255.1. NCBI lineage: Bacteria > Pseudomonadati > Pseudomonadota > Alphaproteobacteria > Hyphomicrobiales > Methylobacteriaceae > Microvirga > Microvirga sp. 17 mud 1-3. The sequence continues at coordinate 3,388,884 of NZ_CP029481.1, read as the reverse complement.
CGACGATTTCGGAACCGGGTTCGCGTCCCTGACGCATCTGAAGAGCTATGCGGTCGACCAGATCAAGATCGATCGCTCATTCATCGTGCACTTGGCCACGAGTCCGAACGACCGGGCGATCGTGCGTGCAACGCTCGATCTGGCCAAGAGGCTCGGAATGCAGACGGTGGCCGAGGGTCTGGAGGATGCCGCGCAGCTTCGCTGCCTGCAGATGCTGGGATGCGACCAAGGCCAGGGATTCCTGTTCAGTCCGGCGCTGCCGGTGGACGAGGCGGCGGCGTATTTCAAGGCGCATCATGCGTACCGCAGGGCCCAGCTCTACCAGTTCGTCCTCCCGGCAAGGCCTTAAACAAAACCCTCAGCTCTCGCGATGTAAATGGGAAAATTAGCCGTTTGATGGAATTGTCCATCTTGTCCGTTTGCTTATGTCTCCTCTAAGGTAAGCTAAGATGTCGCGGCCTGCGGCATTCCCAGGCTGAAGCGATCGGAGGCCGATCGCTCCCTACGGCTTATGAATCATCCCCGAGGCCTCGGAGGGCAAGGTGATCAGGCGCATCCTCTTCGTCGTCCTGGCCGCTTTGGTGGCCGCAGGTGCATATTACGTCCTCGTCTTCCGTCCATCCCACATGCCATCAGTGCCCCAGGCCCAGGCCGCGCAGCCTCCGCCACAGGTCGGCATCATCGTGGCTCAGCCTGCAGAGGTGCCTTATCCGGTGGAGTTCGCCGGTCGCGTCGCAGGCTTCCGCGATGTCGAGGTGCGCCCGCGCGTCGGCGGGCTTCTTCTCAAGCGGGAATTCGAGGAGGGTGCGCGCGTCAAGCAGGACCAGGTGCTCTTCCGAATCGACCCGGCTACCTACGAGGTGGCCCTGAACCGGGCCACGGCGCAGCTGGATCAGGCGCGGGCGGCCCTGCAGGAGGCTGAGGAGAACTTCAACCGGATCGAGCCGCTCGCCCGCCGCGCCATTTCCACGGAGGCGCAGCTCACGGAGGCCCGCTCCCGTCGGGACCAGGCCCGCGCCGGCGTCCAGCTCGCCGAAGCCGAAGTGCAGAACGCCAAGCTCAACCTGGACTACACCACCGTGACAGCTCCGGTTTCCGGAATCACGGCCTTGCAGTCGCCCTCGATCGGCTCGCTTATCCTGGCGCAGCAGACACTTCTGACCACTATTACGCCGCTCGATCCCGCCTATGTGAACTTCTCCTTCACGGATGAGGAGGGCCGCGCGTTCCGGGTCCTGAACGAGCATCGGGACAACCCGATTTCCGAAAAGGATCTGACGGTCGAGCTGCAATTCACCCCGGAGATGCGCTATCCCCAGACCGGCAAGATCGATACGGCGGCCCAGCGTGTCGACCCGCAGACGGGGACGATCCAGGCGCGAGCGGTCTTTCCCAATCCCGACGGTGTCCTTCTACCCGGCCAGTTCGTGCGGGTGCGCCTCATGGGCATTGCGCTCCCGGACGCGATCGTCGTGCCGCAGCAGGCGGTAAGCCAGGGGCCACAGGGGCCTACGGTCTATGTGCTCGGAGAGCACGACGTCGCCCAGGTCCGGCCCGTCCGGCTGGGCCCGGAACTCAAGGAGGGTTGGGTGATCAGCGATGGGCTGCGCAAGGGTGAGCGGGTCATCGTCGATGGCGTGATCCGCGTCCGCCCAGGCCAGCCCGTCAGGCCGGTGCCGGTATCCTCCGGCACCACGTCCGCACCAGCAGCGCAGCCGGCGCCGGCCGCGAAGCCGCCCGGCTGACCCGCCGCAGGAGCGCGCCCATCATGTCGACGTTCTTCATCAACCGCCCGATCTTCGCCTCGGTCCTGTCCATCGTCATCCTGCTGGCCGGGCTCCTCGCCATGCGGGTCCTGCCGATCGCGCAATATCCCGAGATCGTTCCTCCTCAGGTCGTGGTTTCGGCGACCTATCCGGGCGCGAGCGCCCAGACGATTGCCGAGACCGTGGCAGCGCCCCTGGAGCAGCAGGTCAACGGCGTCGAGGACATGATCTACATGCAATCGACCTCCACGGGGTCGGGCACCATGAGCCTGGCGGTCTATTTCAAGACGGGCACCGATGCGGACCAGGCGACCATCAACGTCAACAACCGCGTCCAGCGCGCGACAGCGGTCCTGCCCGAAGAGGTGCGGCGACAGGGCGTCACGGTCACGAAGCAGTCATCGTCGATTCTGCAGATCGTCACCCTGTCGTCCCCGGATCGGCGCTACGACACGATCTACATCTCGAACTACGCGCTCGTGAACATCATCGACGAGCTGCGGCGAACGCCCGGCGTAGGCGATGCCTCCTTCTTCGGCGCTTCCGACTATTCGATGCGCATCTGGCTCAAGCCCGACAAGGTCGCCCAGTACAACCTCACGCCGGGCGACATTGCGAACGCCATCCGGGAGCAGAACGCCCAGTTCGCGGCGGGCCGCTTTGGCGAGGAGCCGATGCCCGGCAGCCAGGCCTTCACCTATTCGGTGACGACACAGGGGCGCTTTGCGGATCCGCGCGAGTTCGAGCAGATCATCCTGCGCTCCGATGAAAACGGCGGGGCGCTGCGGCTGAAGGACGTGGCGCGGGTCGAGCTCGGCTCGCAGAACTACTCGACCGTCTCGACCCTCAACGGAGCGCCGACGGTGCCCATCGGCATCTATCTCCAGCCCGACGCCAATGCGCTGGAGGTCTCGCGGGCCATCGAGTCCGCGATGGAGCGGCTCTCGCGGCGTTTCCCCGACGGGTTGCGCTATGACGTGCCGTTCAACACCACGCTCTTCATCAACGCATCGATCGAGGCGGTGGTCCATACCTTCATCGAGGCCATCATTCTGGTGGTCGTGGTGGTCTTCCTGTTCCTGCAGAACTGGCGGGCGACGGTTATCCCGGTCCTCGCCGTACCGGTCTCGATCATCGGCACCTTCGCGGGCATGTATCTGCTCGGCTTCTCCATCAATCTCCTCACCCTGTTCGGGCTCATCCTGGCCATCGGCATCGTGGTCGACGATGCCATCATCGTTCTGGAGAACGTCGAACGGATCATGTCGTCGGAGGGAAAGAGCCCGCGCGAGGCGGCGATCCAGGCGATGCACGAGGTCAGCGGGCCGGTGGTGGCCGTCGTGCTCGTGCTCTGCGCAGTGTTCATCCCAGTGTCGTTCCTCGGCGGGCTGGCCGGCGAGCTCTACCGGCAATTCGCCGTCACCATCGCGGTGTCGGTGGTCGTGTCCGGCATCGTGGCCCTGACCCTGACGCCGGCCCTGTGCGCGGTCTTTCTCAAGGAGGGACATCAGGAGCCCTGGCTGCCGTTCCGCGTCTTCAACCGCGGCTTCGACTGGCTGACCCAGCGTTTCGTCGGCGGCACCGCCTTCTTCCTGCGGCGCGCCCTGGCGGTCTTGGCCATCATTGTCCTGATGTTTGGGGCCACCTGGTGGCTGTTCCAGCGGGTCCCGGGAGGGCTCGTGCCGGCGGAGGATCAGGGGTCCTTCTTCCTTGTGACGATGCTGCCGCCGGCCGCTTCCCTCGACCGGACGATCGCCGTCACCGCGAAGGTCACCGAAGGGGCGATGCAGAACCCGGCCGTGGCCGACGTGGTGACGATTTCAGGCTTCGATTTCCTGTCCGGGGCGCAGAAGACCAATGCGGGCGTGTCCTTCGTCACCCTCAAGGACTGGTCGGAACGCACGGATCCGAGCCTTGATGCGCGCAATCTCGCGCCGTCTTTTGCAGCCCTCAACGCCAATTTCCGTGACGGGGTCGTGATCGGCTTCAACCCGCCCCCCATCATGGGCCTGAGCACCACGGGCGGTTTCGAGTTCTATCTTCAGGACCGCTCCGGCGGCAATCTGGAGAGCCTCGCCCAGGCGGCTCAGCAGGTGATTCAGGCGGCCAGCCAGCGCCCGGAGCTTGCGGGTGTCTCGACCACGTTCAACACGGGTGTGCCCCAGTACCGGATCGATGTCGACCGGGACAAGGCGAAGGCGCTGGGCGTGCCGATCACGACCATCTTCGACACCATGCAGAGCACGTTCGGGAGCCTGTACGTCAACGATTTCAGCCTGTTCGGCCGCACCTATCGGGTGAGCCTGTCGTCCGAGGCCCAGTTCCGTCAGACGCCGGATGATCTGCGGCACGTCTTCGTGCGTTCCGCCAACGACACGATGGTTCCTCTGAACGCTCTGGTTTCGGCCACCCGCATCGTCGGGCCGGATGTAGTCGACCGGTTCAATGTCTTCCCGGCGGCGAAAATCCAGGGCAATCCGGCGCCTGGCTATTCGTCCGGCCAGGCCATCGCGGCCATGGAGCAGGTGGTCGCCCAGACCCTCTCGTCCGATTACTCCATCGGCTGGACTGGATCCGCCTATCAGGAACTGCAATCGGCCGGAACGGGCACGCAAGGGTTCGTGTTCGGCCTCATCATGGTGTTCCTGATCCTGGCGGCGCAGTACGAGCGCTGGTCGCTGCCGTTCGCGGTCATCGCGGCGGTCCCGTTCGCGGTCTTTGGCGCCATCCTGGCCATCTGGCTGCGCGGCATCGAGAACGACATCTATTTCCAGGTCGGTCTCGTCACCCTCATCGGCCTGGCGGCCAAGAACGCGATCCTGATCGTCGAGTTTGCGACAGAGCGCTACCGCGCCGGAATGCCGGCCTACGAGGCCGCCCTTGAGGCAGCGCGGCTCCGGTTCAGGCCCATCGTCATGACCTCGCTCGCCTTCATCCTCGGTGTCGTGCCGCTGGCGACCGCGACGGGCGCCAGTTCGGCCAGCCGCCACTCCATCGGCACGGGCGTGATCGGCGGCATGCTGGCCGCGACCTTCCTGGCGATCTTCTTTGTCCCGCTGTTCTTCCGACTGGTGACGCGCGACAGGAAACGCCAGGAGCCTGCTGAGGCGCCGGCTCCTCCGGCGCCGGCCGAATGAGGCCAGTCGCTCGCAGAACGGGGCACTCCGCTTCAGGAACGCTCCGGCGCCGCAGGTGCTTGGCCCGGGTCGCCGACGAGGCGGCGGGACCAGTCTTCGACCTGACCGGTCGCGAGGCGCTTCTCGGCGTGCTTGCGCCAGTTTTCCGATAGAAGCGTGAGAGCGGTCATCGCGGTGAGCTCCGGGATGTTCAGCTTGTCGACATAGAGCGCGCGCCACAGGCGCTCGATCGTCCAAGAGGGAACCGGGCGCTCGACCAGGACGAGTTCATCGCCGGCCTCCACGAACCCTGGCTCGATCACGCGGTAATACCAACCGGTGCGGCCGCTGGTCTGGACGCGTGTCGCCATGTCGGGAACGCCGAAGCGAGCATTGAGCTTCCAGCAGGGCTGGCGCCCCTGGCTGACCTGGATCAGCGCCTCGCCGGCGCGGAAGATGTCGCCGATGGCGACCTCCGCCTCGGTGAGGCCCGTCGTCGAGAGATTTTCGCCAAAGGCTCCGGGCCGAAAAAGCACGTCGCGTTCCCCCAGCGCGGCGCGCCAGGTCGCGTAGTGGTCGAAGGCATAGTGGTGCACGGCCTTCTCAGGGCCGCCGTGATGTCGGCGGTCGCCCTGTTCGTCTCCGGTCAATCCTTCAGGGCCGAGCCAGACACGGTCCGGGCGTGGGCGCTTGGCTATGCCGCTCGGGATCCCGCGCGGCCCGAGCGGCGCCACGGATCCCGTGAGAAGCTGCTCGATGCGGTATGCGGTTCTCATGATGACAGGCCGATAGGGCAGGGATGTGAGGGCCGAATGACGAAGGAGGTTTTCGTACGCGGTGATGTTTCCACGGAGTATCGGTCTACGGATGCGGCCGTCAACATCGCGGCATCACTGAAGGGCGCCGGCCCTTCCTTGAACGACGAAGGGCGCGCCACTGGCGCGCCCTCATCAGGCAAGAGATCGATGGGTCCGGCTCAATAGGTCCCGAACCTCCAGACGAAGTTGCCCTTGACGGTATGCTCCTGCGCCCGTGCGCCGATCTGCCCGGCATAGCTGACGCCCAAGCTGATCGCCTCCGAGGCCCGCCAGTCGAGACCCGCCTCGGCCACCAAGGCATCCCGGTCGACCGGCACGCCCGCCACCGTGAACGGCGAGGCTCCGCCCGCAAAGGCCAGCAGCGCCTCGGGCGCCACATCGCCATAGGCATGCCGCCAGCCGAGCAGGCCGCTCAGCGTCAGCGGCACCGTCTCGCTCAAGCGCGCCTCGGCCCTTAAGCCCACGGTCGTGGTGCCGAGATCATAGGTCCGCCCATACCCGGTCAGCGCGGCAGCCCCGCCCTGCTCCTGGAAACCGTCGGTCGACAGCCGCAGCACGGACGCGCCGACAAACGGCTCGAGCGCCAGCGCGCCGAAGCCGAGCCGGTAGCCGAGCTCGCCGAAGGCCTGCAGGGTCGAACCGTCATAGGAGGCTTTGACCGCATCGGCATAGCCCGGGAACGTGATGGTGCGGCTCAAGTCGATGTCGTGGCGGGCATAGGCCGCGCCGAGGCGCAGGGTGAGGGCGCCCCATTGGCCAGAGCCGTAGAGGGCACCGAAGATGCTCTCGTTCGAGCCGGACGAGAGGCGGGCATCGACATCGAACGAGGTGCGCAGATAGCCGCCGGCGAGGCCAAGGCGCCAGCCGTCCGTGACCTGGGCATCGGCACCGATCAGGAAGCCGCCGGTGGAGGTGTCGAGCGAAGCGGCATTGCGGTCGGAGCGGGTTTTGCCCCAGGCCCCGAAGCCTTCCCCCCACAGGGCATAGCGCGGGGCGATGGGAGCGGGCGTGACCGCGACCGGGGCCACGGCTTGGCCGGGCCGATCGGCCGCGAAGGCGGCGCCGTAGGCGCCTTGGGCGAGCAGCGGCAGGGACGTGAGCGGCTGGCGCAGGCGGGTGAGGAGGGTGGTCTGGATCAGCCCGGCCTGGGCATAGCCCGCCGTCACGGCCGAGCCGTGCGCCTCGCCCGAGAGGAGGTCGAAGGTGTCACGGATCTCCTGCGCGGTCGTGCCGGCGACGACCGATTGATAGATGGGGTTCGAGGGCTCGAGGGTCGCAATGGCGTCCGCGACCGCGTCGTCATTGGCATCCGCCGCAACCGTGTCGAAGGCTCGCTTGTTGCGCACGAACGAGACGCTGACCAGATCCGACTGGTAGGCCAGGGCGGGGTTGAGGAACAGAAGGTTCGAGTTCACCTGGGCGAAGCGGCCGTCGACGCCCTGGGCGGCCGTAAGCACGGTGTAGTTCTTGCTGGTGTCGATGGCCGTGGGTGTTCCGGCGAGAGCGAGCGTTCCGTCGAGGCGTGCGGTGCCGGTGACGGCGAGCCGGTCTGAACCGTACTCCGTCACACGGATTGCCAGGGTGCCGTCCGACAGCTGCCGGTAATTCCCCGCAATCGTGAGGGTGCCGAGGGCATTCGCTTGGCCGGGCGATACCATGCCGCCGGCATTGATCACTTCCCCTGAGGACGCAACCGTGCCGGTGCCGGAAAGGACGCCGCCCATGACAAAGAGGTTCTGAACGCCGAGCCGCCCATCGACCCGCAGGGCACCGCTGTCGATCTGAGTGTCGAGCAGGGTCGTGATCGTATGCTGCGCCGGAATGGCGAGCGTCGCCTGGGAATGAGCGATGGTGAGACTGTCGACGGTCGCGTCCATGTCGGCCGTGATGGTCGAGGCCGCCTTCAGGGAGACCTCATAGTAGCGACCGACCTCGCCGAACCCCGTGAAGCCGCCGTCCTGGTTATTGGGAACCTCGCTGCGACCCAGCGTATCGGTCCATGCGCTCGGGTTGCTCCAGGCGAAGCTTCCCACGTTGGATGAGGTCGTGCGGAGGGGATTGTTCTCGAGGATCCAGCCGTAATAATCCTGCACCGGCGTCCAGTAATCGATCGCGCCGTAGCCGTTTCCGCCGCCGATGACCGTGCCGATCTGGACAAGTCCGTTTTCCGTCACAAGGAAGAGCGGTCCGCCGCTGTCGCCGGGGCCGGGCTGCCCCTGAAGATCCGGGAGGGGGACGCCCTGGGCATCGAGCCCGAACCTGTCCGGGTTCGACGGCGAGCCGGGAACCCGGAACTGAGCCGCGATGGAGCGCGGATTGCCGGGCTGCGTCGGCTCATATCCGCCGATATTTGTGTAGGCGATGCGCCGCTTGTCGTCGTTGTTGATGTCCGGATCCGTGCCCGTGCCGGAGCGGCCATATCCGCTGATGAGGACGAGGGAGCCCTTCGCCGGAAGAGGATCGTTGGGGCCGATCAGTGTGACCGGAACGACGTTCTTGACGGGGCCACTCAGGGACAGGAGCGCAATGTCATGCAGTCCGTAACCCGATGGATCATAGCCGCGGTGGGCATAGGCACCGCTGACGGCGCGGTCGTTCGGTGTTGCGACACTTGCGTTGCTGCCGAAGCGGATCTGGTCGTTCAGGGCGGACGGGTCGTTTCTGATCGCGCCCGTATCCTCGTCCATGATGCAATGGGATGCCGTCAGGATCGTGCGGCTGTTGATGAGGGTGCCCGTGCACCACTCGCCACGGTCGGTGTAGAGCGCGACGACGTTCGGCAGCGTATTGCCGCGATCCCAGTAATTTGTGATTCCGCCTGCCGCCTGTTCGGCAGGATCGTTGAGATTGACCGCAAGGGCAGGCCAGGAGAGAGCAGTCGCCGAGACTGCCGTCAGGGCGAACAGGCCCTTGGCCATAGTTATATTCTTGCGTGCTTGACTTGTACGATGAACCATTCGTTCCCCCCTGGCGATTCCGGAACCGATGACCGCAGTGAAATCGCATGTCTCAAAATGGAATGAATTCCGCAAGGGAAGTTTTTGTAAATGAAAGAACAGTCGTGTGTTTCGACGAAAATTTATCGCTGGAGGTTAGGTAGTTTACAGGTTAATGGGCCACTTGATGTTGCCGGCTGAGGTCGAGTTGGGTGTCAGCGAGCTCCGTGGGCGGAGCGCTACAGAGAATCCCGCGCGGCGCAGAGGCCTCGACGTGCAGCGTCCCCATTCAAGACGTTTGTCTTGGAAGGGCCGTCGAATGTTCTACGGTGACATTCAAATCTGCGCTGCAGATTTCTATGGGTGGTGCAGATTAAGACAATGAGCCAGGATTTCGACCGCGTGAATGCGCCTCCCGAGGGGTACCGGTGGCTTCAGAGACAGGCTCGTCAGGATCTGTTCCTCCTTGCAACGGCCTTCCTCATCCTGCTCTGGGTCTCGTACGAATTCACGATCTTCGGCTTCATTGAGGGTCTCCCGTCCGAGAAGCGGATCGACTTTCACGAGACGGTCCTGCTCGGCGTCTTTCTGTGCGTAAGTCTCTGGATCTTCTCATGGCGACGATTGCAGGAGGTGCGCCGCGAGGTTGCCGAGAGAGCCAGGGCTGAGCAGCGGGCCGCCGAGGCCGAAATGAAGGCCCGGCTCGACTTCCTCACCGGATTGTCCAATCGCGCTGCATTCGACGCAGCGCTTGCGACCCTCGTGAACCCGGAAGAGGGGGCTGCGGAGGCGCGCGAGGTTGCGGCGATCCTGCTGCTCGACCTCAATCATTTTAAACAGGTCAACGATCACTTCGGGCATCCCATGGGAGATGCCGTCCTTCGAAACGTGGCGCGGCGCCTGCGTGCAGGCACGCGCCAGCGGGACGGTGTCTTCCGCCTGGGAGGCGACGAGTTCGCGATCATCGCATATGGGCTCGAAGCTTCGGAGCGCGGCGGAGCCTTCGCGGCTGCTCAGGAGATTGCCGAGAAGGTCATGAGCCTCGTGGACCAGCCGGTCTCGGTCGATCGTCAAACGGTCAATGTCGGGGTGTCCATCGGCATTTCTTTCCATCCTCAGTCGGGACGAACCGCGCAGGAGCTCGTGGAAAAGGCCGATGCGGCGCTTTATGCCGCCAAGGACGAAAGCCAAGCGAAAGGACGCTCGGCGTACAGGATCTGTCCGGAAAGTCCGTCCGCGCTCCTGCTCCGCGCCTGACCTTCCGCCATCGGCGCCATCTCTTTCCCATCAAAAGTCGCTGCAGCCCCGCATGCCGCGCTGCGCCATGCCGTGTCCGTTTCGTCGGGCCGGCTCTTGGTGCACGCATCCCCGCCCTCCCTGAAGTACGTAACTTCGTTTCCAATGCGGCACGAGGGCAACCGACGTTGGAAATTCATTGTTGAATTTCCCACGGCATGGAAATATGAATCTCACAGAATAAGAATTTGGAGCGAGGATGTCGGCAGTCGAGCGACTTCTGGACGTGCTGGAGGCGGTTGCGACCGCCCGCGAGCCGCTTTCGGCGAAGCGCGTCAGCGAGCTTGCGGACATTCCGCTTTCCAGCGCCTACCGGCACCTCACCCTGCTGAAGGAGCGGGACTTCATCGTGGATCTGGGGCGCGACATCGGCTACGGCCCGGGCCCCGTCTGCCTGAGAATGGCGCAGAACTTCGACCGGACTTCCCAGGTCCTTGCCGCCTCCCTGCCCGAGATGCAGAGGCTGTGTCTGATGACGCAGGAGAGCGTCGGCCTTATGAAGGCCCTGGGCACCGAGGTCTATTGCCTCGAGATGATCGAAAGCCCGCAATCCCTGCGCTGCTCGTTCAGCAAAGGGCGGTCTCAGCCCTTGAGCCGGGGCGCTTCCGCAAAGGCTCTCCTGGCCTTCCTGCCTCAGAGCGTCCGTGACGAGGTGCTGAACCGCCTGCTCGCGCAGGACGCCGCGGCTCGCTCCGCTCTCCTGAAGGATCTGGAAACGATCCAGCGGCGTGGCTACGCCGAAAGCGAGGGGGAGGTCGATGCCGGCGTCTGGGGTGCGAGCGTCCCGATCTTCTCACACGGCGAACGCCTCGAAGGCAGCATCAGCCTGATGGCGCCGAGCTCCCGTGTCGGCGAGCGGCGCGACGAGTTCATCCGGTTCACGCTCGCGGCCGCCAAGGCCATTTCGACCAATCTTCAAGTCTAAGCAAAGGAGAGGAAATCCCATGACATTGTTTCGTAAGCTTGCCCTCGGCGTGGCCGGGGCTCTGGCCTGCCTGAGCGTCGCTCAGGCCCAGACACCCGAAACCCTGCGGGTGGCGACGGACGCGACCTTCATGCCGTTCGAATTCCAGGAGAATGGAAAGCTGACCGGGTTCGATATCGAGCTCGTCGAGGCCGTGGCGCAGAAGATGGGCAAGAAGGTCGAGTGGACCTCCATCGACTTCAAGGGACTCATCCCCGGGCTTCTCGCCAAGCGCTTCGATATGGCCGTCTCGGCGATCTACATCACGGACGAGCGCAAGAAGGTCGTCGACTTCACGGATCCCTATTATCCCGGCGGCCTCGTGATGCTGGTGAAGAAGGACAACACCACGATCAACGGGCCTGAGGATCTCGCGGGCAAGAAGGTCTCCGTGCAGGTCGGCACCAAGTCCGTTGCCTATCTGCAGGAGAAGTTCCCGAAGGTGGAGCGCGTCGAGGTGGAGAAGAACCAGGAAATGTTCAGCCTGGTCGAGATCGGTCGGGTCGATGCGGCCGTGACCGGCAAGCCCGCCGCGAAGCTGTTCGCGAAGAGCCGTCCGACCGTGAAGGTCATCGACAAGCAGCTCACGGTCGAGGAGTACGGGATGGCCGTCCGCAAGGACCTGCCCGAACTGACCAAGGAGTTGAACGACGCCATCGCCAAGGTGAAGGCGGACGGAACCTACGACAAGCTCGTCCAGAAGTGGTTCGAGGCCGGTCAGTAACCCTTCCATCTCTCATCAGGCGGGTCCCGGATGACTCTTGACTTTACCCCCGTTTGGCTGGGTTGGGCCCAGCTCCTGCACGGCGCCATCGTCACCATCGAGGTGACGAGCGCATCGCTCCTGCTGGGCTCCGTGCTCGGCCTCCTCGTGGGCATTGCCCGGCTCGATCCGAGCAGGAGGCTGATCTATGGCCTTGCGACGGGTTACGTCACGTTCATCCGGGGCACGCCGCTCCTGGTGCAGCTGTTCCTGCTGTTCTTCGGCCTGCCCCAGTTCAACATCCTGCTGCCCGCCTTCCTGTGCGGTGTGCTCGGGCTCGGGATCTATTCGGGCGCCTATGTGTCGGAGATCGTCCGAGGCGCCATCCAGTCGATTGATCGCGGCCAGATGGAAGCCGCGCGTTCCATGGGCATGTCCTACAGACAGGCGATGCGCATCATCATCCTGCCGCAGGCGGTGGTGCGAATGATCCCGCCGCTCGGCAACGAGTTCATCGCGCTCATCAAGAATTCGGCGCTCGTGTCCCTCCTGACGATCGCGGACCTCATGCACGAGGGACAGAAGATCATCTCTGTCTCCTACCGGTCCCTGGAGGTCTATCTCGCAATCGCGTTCGTCTATCTCATCCTCACCAGCCTGACCGGCCTGCTTCTCCGCCATATCGAAACGCGGCTGCGCGCCGGGGGAGTCGTGCAATGAGCGGTCCCAAGCCCATCGTCGAGGTTGCCGGCATCGGCAAGAGCTTCGGCTCGCACCGGGTTCTCACGGACGTGTCCCTGTCGGTGCAGCCGTCCCAGGTCGTCGTGATCATCGGACCGTCCGGGTCGGGGAAGAGCACGCTTCTGCGCTGCTGCAACGCCCTCGAGGTGCCGCAGGAAGGATCGATCACGATCTGCGACACGAACCTCGTCAAGGAAGGACAGCTCATCCCGGACCGGGAGCTCAATGCCCTGCGCATGCAGGTCGGCATGGTCTTCCAGTCCTTCAATCTCTTTCCGCACCTGACGGTGCTCGAGAACGTCACCGTCGGGCCGCGCCAGATCCGCAGGATGCCGAAGGCGCAGGCCGAAACCCTGGCCCGGGACCTTCTCGCGAAAGTTGGGCTGGCCCAGAAGGCCGATGCCTATCCCTCCACCCTTTCGGGCGGGCAAAAACAGCGTGTGGCGATTGCGCGCGCGCTTGCCATGCAGCCCCGGGTCATGCTTTTCGACGAGCCGACCTCGGCGCTCGACCCCGAACTGGTGGGCGAGGTGCTGCAGGTGATGAAAGCGCTCGCCAAGGAAGGGATGACGATGATCGTGGTGACGCACGAGATGGGCTTCGCCCGCGAGGTTGCCGACGTGGTGATGGTCATGGATGCTGGCCGCATCATCGAAGCCGGCCCGCCGGACCAGGTCTTCGGCAATCCTCACAGCCCACGCACCCGCTCGTTCCTTCAGGCCGTCCTCACCCGGGGCTGAAATTCCATGTCCGTACAAGACGATATCCCCCACGTCGGCCTTCCGGGCGACCGGGGGGAGGATGGCTCTGTCTTTCGCGTCAAGGACGTAGTGCGCCCCCTCGATTCTGAAGCCAGCGCCGGAGCCGGAGCCGCGCTCCTGGGCTTCGCCAGCGATGAGGGCGTGCGCCGCAACTTTGGCCGCGTCGGTGCTGCGCGGGGTCCGGAGGTCATCCGTAGCTTTCTGGGGCGTCTGCCGGTGCATCGTCCGGTCGTGCTCTACGACGCCGGCGACGTCGCCTGCCGGGACGGCAACCTGACGGCCGCGCAGGAGCGCCTGGCCGGAAAGGCGTCTGCCTTGCTCGACCAGGGCCTGCGTCCCGTCATTCTCGGCGGGGGGCATGAGATTGCCTTTGGAAGCTTTCTTGGCCTGGCCGATCATTTGGGTGAAAGGTTCGCCGCCACCAGAGTGCTGGTGATCAATCTTGACGCCCATTTCGACCTGCGACAGGCGTCCGCGCCGAATTCCGGGACGCCGTTCCGCCAGATCGCCGAACTGTGCGAGGCGCGCGGCGGCGCCTTCAACTATCTCTGCATCGGAATCAGCGAGCTTTCGAACACGACGGCCCTGTTCGAGCGGGCGGACCGTCTCGGCGTCGAGTACTGGCTCGACGAGCAGATCCGCAAGACCGATCCTGCCACCTTGCGACGGGCCCTGGCGAACCGCCTGGAGGCGGTGGACAGGGTCTATCTGACGATCGATCTCGACACGCTTCCGGCGTCCGTGGCGCCGGGCGTATCGGCGCCCGCCGCCTGTGGCATCAGCCTCGAGGCGGTGGAGGACGTGATCGACGAGGTGCTGGCATCCGGCAAACTGGCCCTGGCTGACATTGCGGAGTTCAATCCGGATCTCGACCGGGACGACCACACGGCCCGTGTGGCGGCCCGCTTGGCCTATCGCCTGGCCTTCGGCTCCGGGCAGCGCCTCTCCGCACCGCTCTAGACTGCTGGTGCTTGGGGCCGGACAGGCCCGAGCCTCGCTCTGGCACGGCATGGGAATCTTGCCTATAAGAGGGGCCGTGCGGCCGGCCCTGTCCGGCGCGGGACCGTTCGAGATGACCCGGCTTCCATCCCTCAGCGCCTTGAGAGCCTTCGAGGCCGTCGGACGCACGAAAAGCGTGAGGGCGGCCGGGGACGAGCTTTCCGTCAGCCCGACCGTCGTTTCCCGCCACCTGCAGAATCTGCAGCTCGATCTGGGGGTGGATCTCGTCGAGCCGCGCGGGCGGGGGCTGTCGCTGACGCCTGCCGGTGAGGCCTTCCACGCGCAGGTCACCCAGGCATTCGATCTCCTTCGTCAGGCTGTTCGCGAAACCCGTCCGGTCCATCGCGACAGCCTCAATATCTGGTGCATGCCGGGCATTGCGAACCTGCGCCTCCTGCCGCGGCTGCCGGAATTGCAGGAAAAGCTGAAGGGTCTCGAAATCATCCTGCAGCCGACCCTGTCGCGGCCCGATTTCTCCCGCTCCGAGGCGGATGCCGAGATAGTCTACCTGAAGGAGCCGCCGCCGGAACGGGCCTTGCGCTCGGAGCTCATGGCGCGGCCGCGGGTATTTCCGGTGGCAAGCCCTGCATTCGTCGCCCGATATCCGGGTCTTGGAAAGCCGGAGGATCTCCTGGCTCTCCCGCTCGTGCATGAGGAATCGACCGAGCAATGGGAGGAATGGCTCCACAGTACCGGCATCGCGTCCGTGCCGCCCCTGCGGGGGCCGCGCCTCTGGCACGCGCATCTCGCGGTCGAAGCGGCACGCCTGGGCCAGGGCATCGCTCTGGCCAACAGGTTCCTGGTCGAGGAGGATCTGGCGGCCGGTCGCCTCGTCGAGGTCGTCCCCTCCGACGTCAGGCTGGGCGGGTACTATCTGGTGGTACCCGCCGGCCGGTGGCGGGACCCGGCCGTGGCGGTGCTTCGGGTCTGGGTGAAGGATATTCTGTCCGAGGGATCCGGGACCGATGCATTGAATGCATCGATGGCGACAAATAGCTGATTGTTCGTCGCTGCCTCCCGTCTAGCCTGCGTGCCGCCAACACACGGGGTCTTTCCATGACGACAAACGCCGAACTTCTGTCCCGCCGCAACGCCGCCGTCGTCCGCGGCATCGGCCACACGACGCCGCTCTCGGCCTCCAAGGCCCGCAATGCCGAATTGTGGGACGTGGAAGGAAACCGTTACGTGGATTTCGCCGGCGGCATTGCGGTGCTCAATACGGGGCACTGCCATCCCAAGATCCTCGCGGCCGTCCAGGAGCAGATGTCGCGCTTCACGCATACCTGCTTCCAGGTCGTCATGTACGAGCCCTACATCGCCCTCGCCGAGCGCCTCAACGCTCTCGCGCCCATTCAGGGGCCCGTGAAGACCGCGCTCTTCACGACGGGAGCTGAGGCGACCGAGAACGCCATCAAGATCGCCCGGGCGGCCACCGGCCGTTCCGGCGTCATCGCCTTTACGGGTGCGTTCCATGGCCGGACCATGCTGGCTTCCGCCATGACCGGAAAGGTCGTGCCCTACAAGAAAGGCCTTGGCCCCGCTCTGTCGGAAGTGTGGCACGTGCCGTTCCCGACGGACCAGAACGGCGTGACCGTCGAGGAATCCCTCAAGTATCTGGACTTCATCTTCAAGGCTGACGCCGATCCTTCACGGATCGCGGCCATCATCATCGAGCCCGTGCAGGGCGAGGGCGGCTTCCATCAGGCGCCGGATTCCTTGATGCGCGGCCTGCGCCGGGTCTGTGACGAACACGGCATCGTGCTCATTGCAGACGAGGTGCAGACCGGTTTCGGCCGCACCGGAAAGATGTTCGCGATGGAGCATTACGACGTCTCCCCGGACATCATCTGCGTCGCCAAGAGCCTGGCCGGCGGCTTCCCCCTTTCTGGCGTCATCGGCAAGGCGCCGATCATGGACGCTGCCGATCCGGGCGGCCTGGGGGGGACCTATGCGGGCAATCCGCTCGCCTGCGTGGCGGCCCTCGCCGTGCTCGATGTCTTCGAGGAGGAGAAGCTGCTCGAACGGGCCGAGGCCATCGGGAAGCGTCTGCACGCATCCCTGCGGCGGATGGAGGGACGGAACGATCTGCTCCCGATCTCCGACGTCCGCGGCCCTGGCGCCATGATCGCGTTCGACATCGTGAAGGATCGCAGCGGCCGGGAGCCGGATCCCGACGCAACCCGCCGCGTCATTCAGCGCGCGCACGAGAACGGATTGATCCTCCTTTCCTGCGGCACTCATGCGAACACCATCCGCATCCTGGTGCCCCTCACGGCCGAGGAGAACATCATCGACGAAGGGCTCAAGATCCTGGAAACCGCTCTCGCGGCCTGAGCCGAAACAGGACCTCGCTTCGTCAACTTCGCATCTTTGGAGTTTCCAATGACTGCTCATCACAAGCCCGCCGCGTCCCGGGTCTTGAACCTGAAGGATCCCGCTCTCCTGACGGACCTGGCCTATGTGGCAGGAGAGTGGGTCTCGTCACCGGAGGGGCGCACCATTCCGGTGATCGATCCCAGCGACGGCGCGCTCATCGCCAGTGTGCCCGACCTCGGGCGCGAGATTGCACGCCGGGCCATCGATGCCGCCCATGCGGCGCAGAAGGATTGGGCGGCCCGTCCGGCCAAGGAGCGCGCCGCCGTGCTCCGGCGCTGGTATGAGCTCATTCTCGCCCATGCGGATGATCTTGCCCTGATCCTGACCACCGAACAGGGCAAGCCGCTGGCCGAGGCCAAGGGCGAGGTAGTGTCCAACGCCGCCTATCTCGAATGGTTCGCCGAAGAAGCGAAGCGCATCTATGGCGACGTAATTCCCGCCGCCCGTCCCGATCAGCGGATCGTGGTGCTCAAACAGCCGGTCGGCGTCTGTGCGGCGATTACCCCCTGGAACTTCCCGAATGGCATGATCACCCGCAAGGTAGGACCGGCTTTGGCCGCCGGCTGCACCATGGTGCTCAAGCCGGCGGCGCAGACCCCGCTCTCCGCCCTCGCGCTAGCAGTGCTGGCGGAGCGGGCCGGCGTTCCGAAGGGAGCGTTCTCGGTCATAACGGGTGATGCTGAGCCGATCGGGCTGGAGTTCTGCCACAATCCCAAGGTGGCCAAGATCTCCTTCACGGGCTCGACCCGGGTCGGCCGTTGGCTGATGCGGGAGGCGGCGGACGGGATCAAGCGCCTGTCCCTGGAACTGGGCGGAAACGCTCCGTTCATCGTCTTCGACGATGCCGACCTGGACGCGGCCGTGGAAGGGGCGATGATCTCCAAGTTCCGCAATGCCGGCCAGACCTGCGTGTGCGCCAACCGGATCTATGTGCAGGAAAGCGTAGCCGAGGCCTTCGTCGAGAAGCTGGCCGCCAAGGCCGCAAGCCTCAAGCTCGGGCGTGGAACGGAACCGGGCGTCGCCATGGGGCCGCTGATCGACGAGCGGGCCGTGGCGAAGATGGAGGAGCACGTGGCGGATGCCCTGGAGCAGGGCGGGCGCCTGGTCATGGGCGGGCGCCGGGCGAGCCTGGGCGGAACCTTCTTCGAGCCGACGGTAATCACCGGCGTGACGCAGGCCATGAAAGTGGCCCGCGAGGAGACCTTTGCGCCCCTGGCGCCGATCATCACCTTCAAGGATGAGGCGCAGGTGATCGGAATGGCCAACGATACGGAATACGGGTTGGCGTCCTACATCTACGCCCGGGATCTGGCACGCGTCTGGCGCGTGGCCGAAGGGCTGGAAAGCGGCATGGTGGGCGTGAACACCGGTCTGCTTGCCAACGAGGCGGCGCCGTTCGGAGGCGTGAAGCAGTCGGGCCTTGGGCGCGAAGGCTCGAAATATGGAATCGAGGGCTTCCTCGAGACCAAGTACCTCTGCCTTTCGGGCATGTAAGAACGCCCGTTCTTTTTCGGCCGCTGCGGATCAAAGTTCGCAGCGGCCGATGCATGAATCCGTTACGAATTCCGCGCGATCACCCCGGCGACGACCGGGTTCGACTCCGCCGCCTCCGCGGCGGAAAGCAGCTTCGGGCAATGCGTCGCGAACCAGTCGCGGCCCGGCCTCCAGCGCGTCATGACCGCAACGTAGAGATCGAGTCCGGACATGGACCGGCCGAGCACGTGAGGCGCCGGCGAAATCAGGGATTCTACGAGCTGCCAGATCCGCATGCGCCGTGCATCGGTCTGCGCCCGCAGGACAGAGACGCCATTCTCGTCGAGGCCGAACTGCTTCGGATCATCCCCAAACGTGAAGGTGGGATAGAGCGCGCCGACCAGAACGACGAGCAGGTTGAGGAAGGCCGCGCGGGCCGGATCGTCCTGCCGTGGAGCAAGGCGCGCATGCGGGGCCGCGTCATGGATGTGCAGCACCATGGCAGCACTCTCGGTCATGACGGTCCCGTCCGGCAGGACCAACGTCGGCACCTGTCCCAGCGGATTGAGCGAAAGCAGCCGCTCCCTCCCGGGCCCCGGCTCCAGGTATGGAATGAGCGTGACCCGATGCGGCAATCCCGCCAGTTCCAGCGCCATCTCGATCATGGCCGAGCCGCAACCCTTGGAGGCGATGAGTTCATAATCCGGCATCTAGCGTCCCTTTGCAGACACGTATCGTTTCCTAAGAAGAGCGTGTCGGCTCGATAATTGCAATGAGCCGCCGGGATGGCATCGCGGCGAAAGTGCTCGCCCGCAATTCCGAAAGCATCAGCCAGGAGGCCGCGACTTTCGTTATAGGAAACAGGGTTGGCGGAGGCCGGCCTCAACGAAACCACCCCCGGTGTTCGGGCCTGGACCATCCGAAGTGCCGGACCATGGCACAGAGAAAGAAAAACTATGCGAGCCCGTCCCAGGGCTCGGCCAGGGCCGGGATATCCAACTTGAGCAGGTCGATGGCACGCCGTGCCGTGTGCTCGACGATCTCGGCCACCGATTGCGGCCTGCGGTAATAGGCCGGAACCGGAGGAGCGATGATGGCCCCGATCTCCGTAGCGGCGGCCATCAGGCGGATATGGCCCAGGTGAAGCGGCGTCTCCCGGGCTAACAGCACGAGCGGGCGTCGCTCCTTCAGATGAACATCCGCTGCCCGCACGAGGAGGTTGTCCGCAGCACTCGACGCAATGGCGGACAGGCTTCGCATCGAGCAGGGCGCAACTATCATGCCGGCAGTGCGGAAGGACCCGCTCGCGATGGTCGCACCGACATGGTCGATCGGATGCCAGCACGTGGCGATGCTCCGAAGCCGCTGGAGCGCGTCGGTTCCGGCTTCGTGTGCCATCGTCCGCTCTCCGCTTCGGGAGACCACCAAATGGGTTTCACATTGCGCGGCAGCGAGGATCTCGACGATCCTGATGCCGAGCAAGGCGCCGGATGCGCCGCTGATCCCAACTACGACCCGGGCAGGTATCGTCACGAGGCTCTCCTTGAAACGCTCTGGTCAAGACCGAGGCGATCCCAGATGGCGTCCACCCGCTTTGAAACGGCCGGATCCATCGCGAGAACTTTGCCCCATTCGCGATCCGTCTCGGACCCGATCTTGTTCGTCGCGTCGATGCCGAGCTTGCCGCCGAGCCCTGCCTTGGGAGATGCGAAATCCAGGTAGTCTATGGGCGTGTCGGAGATCGTGACCAGATCGCGCGAGGGATCCGAGCGGGTTGCCACCGCCCACATGACGTCATCCCACGAGCGGACATCGATGTCCTCGTCGACGAGGATGAGAAGCTTCGTATAGGTGAATTGCGGAAGGAGGGACCACAGGCCAAGCATCACGCGCCGGGCTTGGCCCGCATAGCGCTTCGCGATGGAGATGACGGCAATCCGATAGGAGCATGCCTCCGGCGGCAGCCATATGTCTCGGACCTCGGGAAACTGACGCTTCAGAATGGGAACGAACAGTTCGTTAAGTGCTTCCCCGATGCGGGAGGGCTCGTCGGGAGCGCGGCCCGTGAAGGTCGAAAGGTAGATCGGGTTCAGCCGCATGGTGACGGCCGTTACGTGCAAGACCGAAAACAGCTCGACCGCATTGTAGTAACCAGTGTGGTCTCCGAAGGGCCCCTCGGGAGCCGTTTCGTGTGCCGAGACGAAGCCTTCGATCACGATTTCCGCTTCCGCCGGAACCTGGAGGGGAACGGTCGCACAGGGCATAAGCCGGGGACGTCGGCCGCGCAGCAGGCCCGAGAAGCGAAGCTCCGACAGTGTTTCCGGAAGAGGCAGAACGGCCGAGAGGATGGTGGACGGGTCGGCTCCGATCGCCACCGCCACCGGCATGGGCTGCCCATTGTCCTTCCACAGACGGTGATGACGCGCCCCGCCGCGATGCGCGAGCCAGCGCATAATGGCCTTGTCCCGTCCAAGCACCTGCATGCGGTAGACACCCATATTGTAGTCATCCACGCGAACGCTGTCCGGTGGCCGTGTGATGACCAGAGGCCAGGTGATCAACGGCGCGGGCTCGCCGGGCCAGCAGGTTTGGACCGGGAGGCGCCCGAGATCGACGTCTCCTTCAGTGAGAACGATCCTTCGCGCGCTCTCAACCTCCTTCGGTCGCATGGCAAGGGCTGCGCGTGCCAGCGGCAGCTTGCTCCACGCATCCGCGAGACCTTGGGGAGGGCGCGGTTCGCGCAGTTCTGCGAGCGTTTCGCCAAAGACGCGCAGGCCATCTGGTGTTGTCCCGAGTCCCCATGCGACACGCTCGACCGTCCCGAAGAGATTGGTGAGGAGCGGCATCTCGGCCTGTCTGCCATCAGGTTGGATGACATGCTCGAACAGGAGAGCAGGGCCATGCTCCTTGAGCACACGCCGATGGATCTCGGTGATCTCGTGCATGGTGGAAACCGGCTCACGGATCCGGACGAGCTGCCCCCTGGCCTCCAGGAAGGCCATGAAGTCTCGGAGATCTGCGAAGATTGGCAGGTGGCGGTGGGACATGAGCATCCTCGGTACATACCTCTTGATGAGGAGAGCAGGTGCTTCCGTCTTTGCTCCAGCGCAAACACGAGCTTGGCAGTTTCGGATAAAGCAGTGGCAAGGATGTTTGCATGACGACACGACATACGCCCATTGCAACGTTACCGGTGCTGGCCGCGGCCGCTTTGCGGCCTCTTCCGCTTCGGCCTTTGCAGATCTTCCTGTCGGCCGTCATGCGGCGGATCGTGCAAAAGCACCCGCGCATGTTCGAGCGCCTCGGGTCCTATGCGGGAAAGCGCTATGGCCTGGCCCCGGTGGATCTGCCTTTCGCGTTCCTGCTAGACACGACGCCGAATGCCTCGCGGATCGTTGTTCTCCGTGTCCTGCCTGAACGTCTCGACGCCAGAATCTCTGGTCCGTTTCTGGCCCTGCTCGGCATGGCGAACGGAGCATATGATGGCGATGCGCTGTTCTTCTCCCGAACTATCGTGGTCGAGGGGGACATCGAGGCGGTCCTTGCGCTGCGGAACGCGATCGATGACGCGGGAGTCGATGTATTGCGTGAGGCAGCTTCTTTGCTGGGCCCTCTGGGCCGCTTCGGAGAAGCTATGCTCTGCCGGAGAGGCCGGGCACATGGCCCGTCCATAAAGGTCTATCGCCATGGGAGAGAGGGTTCGACGTGGAACTGATTTGCCCCGCCGGGACGCCGTCTTCTCTCCGGGCCGCCGTGGATGCCGGCGCGGATGGTGTTTATTGCGGCTTTCGCAACGAGACCAACGCGCGCAACTTTCCAGGACTCAACTTCAGTCCCGAAGAACTTGCGGAAGGTGTGGCCTATGCCCACCGGAGGGGCGCGAAAGTCCTCGTCGCGATCAACACTTTTCCGCGCGCCGGCGCATTGGACCTTTGGTTCGAGGCTGTTGACGATGCCGTGAGGGCCAAAGCGGATGCGATCATTCTCTGCGACATCGGCTTGATGGCATACGCGGCCGAGACGTACCCCGAAATGCGCCTGCACGTGTCCGTGCAGGCAGCCGCGGCCAATCCTGACGCCATCCGTCTTTATGTTGATGAGTTCAATGCAAAGCGGGTTGTCCTGCCACGCGTGCTCAGCGTCCCTGAGATTGCCCGTATCACACGTGCGACGACCTGTGAGGTGGAGGTCTTCGTATTTGGCGGCCTCTGCGTGATGGCCGAAGGGCGCTGTTCCCTTTCGTCCTTTGCAACAGGACTGTCGCCCAACATGAATGGTGTCTGTTCGCCCGCAAGTCACGTAACTTACGAGGAGACCGGCGGCAGCGTCGTGTCACGCCTCGGAGGATTTACAATCAACAAATTTGCGCCAGGCGAGCCTGCCGCTTATCCGACTCTGTGCAAGGGGCGCTTCAAGACGGGGCTCGCAACGGGCTACATCTTCGAGGACCCCGTCAGTCTTGATGCGGCAACGCTCCTGCCGGGCCTGAAAGAGGCCGGAGTCACGGCGCTCAAGATCGAAGGCCGGCAGCGGAGCCGCGCATATATCGAGAATGTCGTGCGCTCGTTCCGCGAGGCCATCTCGGCCCTGAACGAAGGCCGCGCCATTCCGGCCGGAGCGCTGCAGCCCATGAGCGAGGGGCAGAGCAACACCCTCGGGGCCTATCGCAAGACCTGGCGCTGAGCCGGTGAGGGGAGCGAGCGTGAAACTGACTCTTGGACCCGTCCTGTATAACTGGGAACCCTCTATCTGGCGGGACTTCTACTACCGTGTCGCAGACGAGATGCCTGTCGACACAGTCTGCGTCGGCGAGGTCGTCTGTTCGAAGCGCCTTCCGTTCTTTCAGGACGTTGTCCCAGAAGTGGTGGAGCGCTTGATGCGGGCCGGGAAGGAAGTCCTGCTCAGCTCTCTGGCGCTCGTGACCTTGGAAAGGGAAAGAAAGCAGATCGCATCCCTCGCGAAGGAGGCGGATCTTCTGGTCGAGGTGAACGATGTGACGGCGCTCGTCCATCTTGCCGGACGTCCCCACGCCATCGGCCCTTATGTCAATGTGTACAATGAGGGGACGCTGGCATGGCTGGGACGCAACGGCGCCCGGCAGGTCTGCCTGCCGCCCGAATTGCCGGTCTCGTCCATTTCGGCTCTTGCGACGGCCTGTCCGGATGTGGCTCTCGAGGTCTGGGCTTTCGGGCGCTTACCGCTCGCCATCTCGGCGCGGTGCTATCACGCGCGGCTTCACAAGCTGACGAAGGACAATTGCCAGTTCGTATGTGGCAAGGATCCGGATGGCCTGCCGGTCGATACCCTGGATGGCCAGCGTTTCCTCGCCGTGAACGGGGTTCAGACGCTCTCGACGACCTACGCCAACCTGATCGAGAACATTCCGGATCTTGCCGCCCTCGGCATCGCCTCCTGCAGGCTTTCACCGCAGACATGCGATATGGTTGCGGTTGCAGCCGCCTTCCGGGATGTGGCGGATGGCAGGCTTAGCCCAGAGGAGGGCAGGCGGGCTCTGAGCGAGATCTGTGGCGAGATCCCTTTCTCCAACGGGTTCTTATTCGGAAAGGCAGGCGTCGACTATCGGGCGAGGTCACCTGAATGAGAACAATGTCCGCCTAATGATGCTGATGTTCACAGAGGCCATGATCTGCAAGAACCTCGATGATGCGGCACTCGGCAATTCGCTTATGGTCGCAAGCCACCATTCCCTGAAGCTCGTCGCGTAAAGCGGTCAGGCGCGCGATACGGCTGTTAATCTCGTCGAGATGCGCCTTCGTGACATCATGTACCTCGCCGCAGGAGCGATCCGGCTTGGCCGCAAGGCTCAGGAGCTGCCGAATGGCATCGACCTCGAAGCCCAACTCTCTGGCATGCCGGACGAAATTGAGCCTGCGCACCTCCTCGGTGCCGTACCGCCTCTGCTGGCCCTCTGTCCTCACGGGTGAGGGCAGAAGCCCGATCTGCTCATAATAGCGGATCGTCGGCACCTTTACGCCCGTCCGT
This sequence comes from Microvirga sp. 17 mud 1-3, assembly GCF_003151255.1. Classification (NCBI taxonomy): domain Bacteria; kingdom Pseudomonadati; phylum Pseudomonadota; class Alphaproteobacteria; order Hyphomicrobiales; family Methylobacteriaceae; genus Microvirga; species Microvirga sp. 17 mud 1-3. The sequence continues at coordinate 3,364,932 of NZ_CP029481.1, read as the reverse complement.
CGGGACAATTCTCCTATAGCCAAATCCATCACAACCCTCTTGAACCTCTAGTCACTAGAGAATGTAGGCTCTGTTCGAATCGAAGTGAAGAGGTTTGCAATGTGTGACGCCTGCGATCTGCCCGATACCTCTCGGAAGGGGCCCGCGCCTCAGCTTTCCAAAGAGCAGCGCACCCGCTACCGCGTCTCGGGGATGGATTGTGCGTCCTGCGCGGCGAAAATCGACACGGCCCTGCGACGTATTCATGGTGTGGCGGATGCAAACGTTTCCGTCTCGGCCGGAACCGTAACGGTTCTTCACGATGACACGGTCGCTCCGGAGGCGCTGGCCAAGCAAATCGCAATGCTCGGCTATAGGATCACCGGACAGGTACCGACAGATGCCGGAACGTCCCCTTCAGCCTCCAGGAACCATGATTGTCATGATCACGACCACGATCATGGGTCCCATGGACATGGTCATGATGCCGAAGGCGTCACAGGCCTTCATTCGCATATGCATGACCACGGTGCCGGCGAAGGACCGTGGTGGAAGAGCAAGCGTGGTCTATTGACCATCGCCTGCGGCCTCGCCCTTGTGGCGGCCTATGCGGTCGGCCTTGCGGTGCCAAATGTGGGGCGCTGGGCGTTCCTTCTCGCCATGATGGTGGGCCTGGTGCCGATTGCCCGGCGCGCTATCGTGGCTGCCCGTCTCGGAACCCCGTTTTCCATTGAAATGCTTATGACCATCGCGGCGCTCGGGGCCGTCATCATTGGCGCAACCGAGGAGGCGGCCATGGTCGTCTTCCTTTTCCTGGTCGGAGAACTCCTTGAGGGCGTTGCCGCCAGTCGTGCCCGAGCCAGTATCCAAGGCCTGACAAAGCTCGTGCCCAAGACCGCTCTCCTGGAGCGAGACGGCAAAACGGAGGAAGTCTCCGCAGAGAGCCTCCCTATAGGCTCCATCATTCTGGTCCGCCCTGGTGATCGTATTCCAGCGGACGGCACGATCCTATCGGGAGAGAGCGCCATCGACGAGGCTCCCGTCACCGGTGAGAGTACGCCGCAGCGAAAGGGGCCTGAGCAAAATGTCTTTGCGGGCACCATCAACGGTGACGGCGTGCTTCGCATCCGTGTGGATGCGGCAGCGCAGGACAACACCATCGCGCGTATCGTGCGCCTCGTCGAAGAAGCGCAGGAAAGCAAAGCCCCGACTGAGCGCTTCATCGATCGCTTCTCTCGCTACTATACTCCGGCTGTCGTCGTCGTCGGTGGTCTCGTGGCCGTCGTTCCGCCACTCCTGTTCGGCGCCGAATGGGGTGAGTGGATTTATAAGGGCTTGGCTGTCCTGCTGATCGGCTGTCCGTGCGCCTTGGTGATTTCGACGCCTGCTGCCATTGCGGCTGGCTTGTCGGCTGGCGCGCGGCGTGGCCTGCTGATGAAGGGCGGAGCGGTGCTTGAGAACATCGGTAAGGTGACACTGGCGGCCTTCGACAAGACCGGGACCCTGACGGAAGGGCGGCCCCAGGTGACGGACGTCATGCCCTTCGGTCGCGCGGAACACGAAGTTCTTAGCCTGGCCGCTTCCCTCGAGACCGGATCCAGCCATCCTCTTGCCAGGGCCATTCTTGCGAAAGCTCGCGAGAGCAACGTCCCGTTTGAGCCTGCGATGGATGCAGGTGCCATCGGCGGTCAAGGAGTGACAGGCAGCGTCGGAGGAACGTCGCTATTCCTCGGCTCACCCAAGGCCGCAGCCGAGAGGGCTCCTTTCACGATGGAGCAGGCGGAGCGCATTGCTGCGCTGAATGAAGAGGGCAAGACTGTTTCGGTATTGCTGGTGGACAATCAGATCGCTGGTTTGATCGCCATGCGCGATGAGCCGCGAGCAGATGCGCAGGCGGGACTCGTGGCGCTGAAACGGGCCGGTATGGATGCCCTGATGGTGACCGGAGACAACCGCCGTACGGCCGAGGCAATTGGTGCCGGGCTTGGCATCGATGTTCGGGCCGAGCTCCTGCCTCAGGACAAGCAAGCCATCGTTCGTGAGCTTCAGGCCAGGGGCCATGTGGTCGCCAAGATCGGTGACGGCATCAACGATGCTCCCGCATTGGCCGCGGCGGATATCGGCATCGCCATGGGGGGCGGCACGGATGTCGCCCTGGAGACCGCCGATGCCGCCGTCCTGCATGGGCGCGTGCTCGACATTGCGTGCATGGTCCGCCTGTCTCGGGACACGATGGCGAATATTCGACAGAACATTGCCATTGCGCTCGGCCTCAAGGCCGTATTCTTGGTCACTACCATCATCGGCGTGACAGGCCTCTGGCCTGCGATTCTGGCCGATACAGGCGCCACGGTTCTCGTCACCGCCAATGCTATGCGTCTGCTCAGGACCAGAGAAGGGACATGAAGCCTGCGGCGGGGCCGAGCTTTTTGGTTCCTGTGAGCTGAACCTTCGGAACAGAGCACACCTTCGCGTCCTGGCGCAGAGGCGCAACTATTGCAATTCCTACGAGTTAGCCCTTCCGGATCGTCTGGATGCTGGCGCGCAACGTTATGAAGGATCGAGAATCTTCGGAGAAGCCGATCTCTTGGCGTGAAGGGGAGCGCCTTGCCGCTTTGCGGAGCTACGATATCCTCGATTCTGAACAAGAAGCGGCTCTCGATGGGCTAACTCGGATCGCCGCAAATGTCTGCAATGCTCCGATTGCACTGATCTCGTTGATCGACGAGAAGCGGCAATGGTTTAAATCCGAGATCGGCCTCGGCATTCGAGAAACGCTACGGGAACTCTCCATTTGTATCCATGCCTTGCATCGGTCGGGCCTGCTGATCATTCCAGATACGCTGGAAGACCCGCGCGTTGCTGACAACCCGTTCGTCAGAGGCGATCCTCACATTCGCTTCTATGCAGGCGCTCGCCTTGAAACCAAGGACGGGTGTCCACTCGGAACAATCTGCGTTCTCGACCGAGCCCCCCGACCTGAAGGACTGACCGAGGAGCAATCCGATACTCTCCTCACTCTGGCACGGGCCGTCATGAGCCATCTCGAGCTTAGGAGGCTCAATAATGTTCTCGCTAAAAGTGAGGTTCGTTCACGGACGCTGATCGATGCGATCCCCCAAATGGTTTGGGCGAGCGACGCCGACGGCAGCAATGATTACTACAATCGGCGATGGTACGATTTTACGGGCACGGCCTTGGCTGAAGCCAATGGCGAGCGTTGGTTGGCATTGCTCCACCCCGATGACCGAAGCCATGTACAGAGACAATGGGGTATCGCCGTTGCGACGGGAGAGGATTACGCAGTCGAGTACCGATTGCGGCATCGGTCCGGCGATTGCCGGTGGATCCTTGGTCGTGCGGAGCCTCTCCGCGATGAAAATGGCAATATCGAAAGATGGTTCGGAACCTGTACCGATATCCATGAGCTGAAGAAGGCCGAGAGCGCTCTTGCGCACAATGAACGACGACACCGCGCTCTACTCGAAGCCAGCGCCATGGTCTTTTGGATTGCCGCTCCAGATGGCCGTATCCTGGAAGGGTGGGGTTGGAGCGAATTGTCAGGGCAAAGTACGACAGAGTACATCGACCAGGGATGGATCGATGCCGTGCATCCTGAAGATCGGGACCGTGTTCTCGCACGCTGGAAGACATCTCTGACATCCGGCGTATCGTATGACGCCGAATTCAGGGTCTGGCGGACTGACGGAAGTTACAGATGGGTCGCAGCGCGAGCTGTCCCGCTGAAGGACCCGCAAGGCTCGGTCATGGAATGGGTCGGGACCATCGCCGACATCCATGATCGCAAGCATGCTGAAGAAACGATGCGCGCCAGCGAGGAGCGATTGCGGCTCGCTGCCGAAACGACGCCTCTCGGCATATGGGACACGGATCTTAAAACAGAAAAGCACCAATGGACGCTCGAGGCGCGGAACATTGTGGGTATTCCGTTACATGCACCCGTCTCGGGGACGACATTCCTGGAGCATGTACATCCTGATGATCGCGCCGATATGAAGCGGAAAATGCTCCCGGATTCCACTTCAGGCGCCGTGAACTACAGCGGTGAGTGCAGAATCGTGAGGGCCGACAATGGTGATGAGCGCTGGGTTACGGTAAGCGGTCGGACCCTCCTCGACAGCAGAGGCCTCCCGGTTAGAAGAATTGGAACGATTCAGGATATCACCCATCAGAAAAACTCGGAAAGAGCGCTACGCGCCACTGTCGACCGTTTGAAGTTGGCATTGCGAACCGGGCGTATGGTTGCGTGGGAATTGGATCTTTCGACCGGATGTGTCACACGCTCGGGCACATCGTTGGAGTTCCTCGGCATCGGCTCGGGTCCATCATCCGACTTCCTCGATCGGGTCCATCCGGATGACCGAGCGGGCGTGGAAGCATTCGTTATGCAGACGGATCGCGCTGCCTTCGACACAATGGAGTTTCGCTACCAACCTCCTGATGGAGAGATGATGTGGCTTGGAATCCGCGCTGAGCAGGCGGGTCCGAACTGCATTGTCGGTATCACTTTCGACATTACGGACCGGAAGGCAGCCGAGGAGGAGGTTTGGCGGGTTGCCAACCACGATGTGCTAACGGGTTTGCCAAATCGGGCGCTGTTCCAGCATCGGCTCAAGCAGGCCCTTGCCGATGCCATGCAAGATGGTTCCTCGGTCAGCATATTGCTCATCGATCTTGATCATTTCAAAGACGTCAATGACGCCATGGGCCATGATGCCGGCGATGCCCTGCTGAAAACGACGGCAGCTCGCCTGAGGAGCCTTGCGCGGGAAAGGGATATTGTTGCTCGGTTTGGAGGGGATGAGTTCGCGGTCATCGTCACGCACCCCGTCACGCTGGACTACGCCTACGATCTTGCCCAAAGGATTATCGATGCGCTCCGACAGCCTTTCGTCTATGGAGGCCGCGCGTTCATCAGCAAAGCTAGCATCGGAGTCGCGATGTTCCCGGAGCACGATGTTACACCGCAGGATTTGTTGAAGGATGCCGACATCGCTCTCTACCAGGCAAAAGCGCAAGGGCGAAACCGCGTGGCGGTCTATTCGAGCAAGTTGCGCGTCGACGTTGAGAGCCGTCTCTCTTTGGGGGACGAGGTTCGTGCTGCGCTTTCCAGCGGGCAGTTCGTCCCGTTTTACCAGCCGAAGGTTTCTTTCAAAACCGGAAGAATCGTTGGACTGGAGACCTTGGCACGATGGATTCATCCTACAAGGGGTGTCCTGACGCCATCGCATTTCGGCTCCGTTTTCGAGGATCATGACCTAGCATCTGCAATGGGCAAGGCTATTCTCTTGGCTGTAGCCACGGATATGCGACATTGGCTCGATAGCCGCTTGGATTTCGGGCGGCTCGCAATCAATCTTTCATCGGCTGAGTTCAATCGGCCTGGACTCGCCGAAGAGATCATTGGCGTTCTCGATCGGTGGCGAGTTCCACCGGATCGCTTCGAAGTCGAGGTTACGGAAACGGTGCTTTTAGGACGAGGCACCGAAGCGATTAGCTCAGTTCTCCGTCAGTTTCATGAGCACGGAATTCTGGTTGCGCTCGATGATTTCGGGACAGGCTATGCCTCTCTGACTCATCTCAAGCAATTTCCCGTCGGGCACGTCAAGATCGATCGAAGCTTCGTCACGGACCTTGAGCAGGATGCCGACGACGAAGCGATTGTTAGGGCGATCATCGATCTCGGAAAAAGCCTAGGAATCGAAATTACGGCTGAAGGCGTTGAAACGATCGGTCAGGCTCAACGGCTTCGCGAGTTGGGGTGCGACAACGGCCAGGGCTACCTCTTTTCCCGGCCACTTCCTGGTACGGCGGTGCCGCGGCTCTTCTCAGATTTCGCCTCTAACCATGTCCCGTGAATGGCTTAAGGATATCACACGTCTGAAGCGTCCAGGAAGGCATTCTCTGGGGCAACTCCGCTTGAACTTCATAGCCGGAGCAATTGCCATCGGCATTCTGGCTTTGTCGGTTCACGGGCTCTGGAGCGAGCGTCAAGAGGTTTGGCGAGAAGCCGAGCAGACTTCGCGGAACCTGCTGATGACCTTGACCCGGGACATCGGAGGCAACGTGAGCGCAATTGATCTTGCGTTAAAGGGAGTTGTCGAGGGCTTCGGATACCGCGGCTTCTCGAGATTGCCCCCCGAGATCCAACATAGAATTTTGTTCGACCGGGCTGTTTCGGCTAGTTTTACCGGCTCCATTCTGCTCCTCGACGAAGCCGGAAATCTCATCGCCGATGGAGGATCAGTGCTTGCGCCGAGAAATCTCAATTTCGCAAACGATGAATTCTTCAGGGCCCACAAGGAGCAATCCTTCATTGGGCTTTACGTCAGTCATCCCTATACGAGCAAGATCAGGACAGGGAAACTCAGCCTCGCCTTCAGCCGACGCCTCTCACATCCGGATGGAAAATTCATCGGTGTTGTCGCGGCCGAAGTCGGATTGGACGACGTCCAAAGCATGCTGAAAGGGCTGGACGTCGGCCCAAGGGGATCGATATCCCTGTTTCTAAGTGACGGTACTTTGCTCATGCGACATCCCTATAGCGAGCGCGAGATCGGCCGTCGCTTTGGTGACTCGGCGAATTTCCGTCGCTTTCTTCAAGACGGTTCCGGCAGCTTCGAGGGAGTCGCGGCGATCGATCAGGTCCGCCGCCAATATACGTATGATAGGATCGGTGAGTTTCCTCTTGTCCTGACCGTATCTCAATCCGTTCAAGATATCCTGGCGTCTTGGTGGCGAAGGGCTCTTGTTCTGGCGGCAATTGCGGGTGTTCTCTGCTTGGCTCTGGCAAGGTTGATCGTGTTGTTCTGGCGGGAATTGGGTCGGCGAACGAAAGCCGAAATGGAGCTGGAGCGACTTGCCCGATCGGATGGCCTGACCGGTCTTCCAAATCGACGGGCTTTTGATGAATTCTATGAGCGCGAATGGCGACAGGCGATCCGCTCGGGATCTCCTCTCTCGCTACTTTTCGTCGATGTGGATTTCTTCAAAAGCTATAACGATTATTATGGGCACATGAAGGGGGACGGTGTGCTCTGCACCGTCGCCATAACGATCGATGCAGCTCTTCGTCGCCCTCGAGATTTTGCAGCCCGCTATGGCGGCGAAGAGTTCATCATTGTCCTTCCCGAAACGGATCTGTCCGCAGCCTATGCTCTGGCAGAGACGATCCGAACGGGCGTTATGAATCTGGGGATAGAGCATGAACCAAGCTTCTTCCGTACGGCGACGGTGAGCATCGGCGCAGCGGGAGCTTGGCCTGTGCAGGGCAGCAGCCGAGATATTCTCCTTGAGGCTGCGGATTCTGCGCTCTATCGCGCAAAGGCTGCCGGACGAAACTGCATTCGGGTTTCAGAGAAGAGTTTGGTTGATGCGCTGCCACCGTCGACAACGAGGATGTAGCCGATTCAGCTCATGATAGCCTGTCATTGGTATCGACCAATGCTCTGGCGAAGGGCCGCTCCGAACGATTATCGTTGTACCAAGTCGGCGGATCGGACCATTGGCCGACAAGCCTTTCCCCACGGCACTCCTCTTGGAGCGCATTTACTGCCTCGGTCAGCGAATACCGGCTCGCATGAAGGACTGAACGAACTGCCTCTGGAATAGAAGAAAAGCCAGAAGCAGCGGTGCCATGGTCATCACGGTCGCCGCGGTGATGACTGACCAGTCGACGCCTGTCTCTGGAGCCCCAAACACCGCAAGGCCGACCGTAAGAGGGCGGCTCTCCACGGAGTTTGTGACGATGAGAGGCCAGAGGAAATTGTTCCAATGATAACTGACGGAAACGAGCCCGAAGGCAATATAGGTGGTCTTGCCGAGAGGGACAAAAACCCGCCAGAGGACGCCAAAAGATGAGGCGCCTTCCACCCGTGCTGCCTCAACCAGCTCATTCGGCACACTTTTGAAGGTCTGGCGCAGCAGGAAGATGCCAAAGGCGGAGGCCATGTAGGGCAGGGCAATAGCCGGGATCGTGTCAAGCAGGTTCAAAATGCTGATGACGCGATAATTCTCAACGATCAGAACGTCAGGCATGATCATAAGTTGGACGAGAACAAGCGCGAACAGAACTTCGCGGCCCGCGAAACGAAAGCGCGCGAAGGCGTAGGCTGCCAGCGTCGCAATGACCAGCTGACCTGCGAGCACCAGAGTCACCAGCATCAGCGTGTTCAGATAATAGCGGGCGAACGGAGCTTGGTGCCAAGCGCGCACAAAATTATCGAGCGTCAGAGGAGCCGTCAGATCAAACCTTGTGGCGTACTCGGACGGGTGAAATGCGCTCCAGAAACTGTAGGCGAGAGGGAGAAGCCACAGAAGCGCCAGGATCCACGCTGCAATTGTCTCGATCGAAGAGCTGCTCTGCTTCATTGATAGTGAATCCTACGATCGAGATAGACGAATTTGGTCAGGGCAACAGCGGCCAAGATTGAGATCAGCGTCACCGTCAGTGTGGCCGCGTAGGCGGTATCCCAGAAGGTGAAAGCTACCTCGTAGATGTAATAGAGCAGCAGTGAGCTTGCGTTGTTCGGCCCACCTTTGGTCATGATGACCAGTTGATCCACGAGTTTGAAGGAGTTGATCAGGGCATTGATGGAGACGAACAGCGTCGTCGGCATCAGAAGGGGCAATGTCACGCGGCGAAAGAAGTACCAGCGTCCTGCACCCTCGACAGCCGCAGCCTCCTTGAGGTCCGGCGGGATGACTTGCAGAGCTGCAAGATAGAAGATCATGAAGAAGCCGGCCTCCTTCCAGACAACCATGATCGTGAGGCAGGTCATGACGGTTGCCGGATCGCCGAGCCAGTTATGTCCTGAAAAGCCTAAGGTCTTCAGGAACTGATCGAGCAGGCCGTAATCCGGCGTATAGAAGAACAGCCAAATGTTCGCGACAGCGATCATGGGAAGAACGGTCGGTGTAAAGAATGCGAGCCTTAGGAACGACCGGCCCGAGATCTTCTTGTCCACCCAAACTGCCATCATCATCGCAAGGACAATGCTGGTCGGTACAGTGGCAAGCGCAAAGATAATGTTGTTGCGGAGTACCTGCCAAAAGACATCGTCATCCAGCATGTAGGCATAATTCTCGAAGCCCACGAATTCCGCCGGACCACTGCGTCCGAGCGAGAAAAAGCTGTGATAGAGAGTTGCAAGAATTGGATAATGCGTAAAGGTCGCGAGCAGGACGACAGCGGGCAGCAAAAGTAGCCACGCATTGACATTCGTCTGCCAGTATCTGCGTCGGGAGGCCTTGTGCTTGGCAGCGCTCGTAACGGCGACCATTGAATTCTCCGGCTGGGGATCGGGATGTGCCGCGGCGCATTCCGCCGCGGCACATCCCTTAGGCTTTATTTATAGCGGCTCAGGACGCGCTCGGATTGCTTCTGAGCGCTGTCGAGTGCCTCCTTCGGGCTCTGAGAACCCGTTACGGCGGCCTGCACGGCGTCATTGACGATCTTGTAAATGCGCCCGTTGTCGTGCACCGACAGCTCGGCGACGGCATGTTGCAGCTGATCGCGGGCTACGACGGCCTGAGGGAAGCCCTTCACGTAGGCTTTCATGGTCTCCGTCTCGTAAGCCGCCGGCGTAACGGCTACGTAGCCTGTCTTGATGCTCCATTCCGCAGCCTGTTCAGGGGCTGTCATCCAGCGGATGAACTTCACGGCAGCCTGCTGCTGCTCAGGGCTGGCACTCTTGAAGATGTAGAAGTTGCCGCCGCCGGTCGGGGAGCCGCGCTGTTCCTTGGCAGGCAGCATGGCGACGCCGAAGTCGAACTTCGCACCTTCCTTCACGGCGGTCAGGTTGCCGGTGGTGTGCCACATCATGGCGGTCTTGCCTTCGAGGAAATCCGTCCGCAGGGTGCCCCATTCGATGGCTCCCTTCGGCATCACGCCTTCTTTGGTCGAGAGATCGACCCAATACTGCAGCGCATCGACCGTCTTCTTTTCGTTGAAGAAGACCTTGGTGCCGGCCTCATTCATGAGCTTCTGACCATTCTCGATGGCCAGCGCCTGCAACATCCAGTAGCCGTATCCCGTGGACGGGATCTCGACGCCCCAACGGGTCACATTGCCGGAAGCGTCCTTCTTCACGAGTTTCTTGGCCATCTCGGCCATCTCGGCCCAGGTTGTCGGCGGCTTCTCGGGATCGAGACCTGCCTCCTTGAAGGCATCCTTGTTGTAGTAGAGGACGATGGTCGAGCGCTGGAACGGAACACTCCAGGTCTTGCCTTCTATGCGCCCGTTTTCCATGAAGGCAGGATAGAAACTGTCGAGCCATTGCTTGCCGTCGGAGCCGGCGATCTCATCGATCGGCACGATCGCCTTTTCGTCCATGAGCGTGAACAGATCGGTGGAGAACAACACCGACAATTGAGGCGGCTGACCACCCTTCATGGCGGTCATCGCCTTGGTCATGGTGTCGGTGTAGTTGCCCGCGTAGACCGCCTCGACCTTGATATCCGGGTTTTCCTTTTGGAACCGCTGCACCATGTCGTCGATGATCTTGGTAACGGGACCGCCGACCGAGACGGGATAGTACATCGTCAGATCGACGGCATGGGCGGCACTCGCACCGAAGCCGGCTAGTGTCATGAGACCCGCCGTGAGCAGGGCTTTGGCTTTGAACTTCATGATCCTCCCCTTGGATCTCCTGGAGCCATGCGCCTGCGGAAGAGACCGCCTGCGCCTTTCAGTGAAAGAAGCTCAATGGACCGAGGTCTCGGTCTCACGGCGTCTTCCGCTGTCCTTATCAAACAGATGTATGTGACGGTTATGCCAAGCGAGGCCGACACTGGTTCCGGGTGGAAGCGAACAATAACCCGTTTGACGAACCGAAACCGTGCCGCCTTCCGTGTCGCAGAGAATGATGCTGTCTGCCCCGAGATATTCGACAGCCTTCACCGTGGCCGGAATTCCATTGCTCTCCACAAGCGTAATATGTTCCGGTCGTATGCCGAGCATCGCGTTGTCGTGCCATGAAATGATATTCATGGGTGGGGTGCCGATGAAGCGGGCCGTGAAATCGCTTGCAGGATGATTGTAAAGCTCGTGCGGGGCTCCATTCTGCTCAATATGCCCGTCTCGCATCAGAATGACCCGGTCCGCCATAGTCATGGCCTCGGTCTGATCGTGAGTGACGTAGACCATGGTCATGCCGAGGCGCTGCTGCAGGCTGCGGATTTCTGTCCGCATCTCGTGGCGGAGCTTGGCGTCGAGATTCGACAGCGGCTCGTCCATCAGACAAACGGGCGCTTCTGCAATGATGGCACGGCCAAGGGCAACGCGCTGACGCTGGCCGCCCGAGAGTTGGGACGGTTTGCGCTCGAGCAGATGACTCAGGCCGACGATATCAGCCACCTTTTTGAGGCGCTCATCCCGCTCCGCTCGTCCTACACGGCGGACCTTCAATCCGAAGACGATATTCTCGGCTACATTGAGGTGGGGGAAAAGCGCATAGGACTGGAATACCATCGAGATGCGTCGCTCGGCAGGCGAAAGATGGGTTACGTCCCGCCCGCCGATTGTGATCGTGCCGGAATCGACCTCCTCAAGCCCCGCGATCAGGCGCAGAGTCGTGGACTTGCCGCATCCGGATGGGCCGAGGAGCACCAGGAGCGTACCTGCATCGGCTTTAAAGCTGATGCGGTTCACTCCCCCTACACCTCCCCAGGTTTTGGACACGGCGTCGACTACGATTTCGGACATTCACCTGGAACCTGTACTCGATGAAAGATGGAGAGCGTTATTCTGTTCTTGCTTCCCAGAACGGGCTGACGGTTTTGCAGAGCATCTCGTCCTGGTCCTTCCCGATGGGTGCTCTGCTTTCTCCTTTGGCCGAGCAAAGTGGCGAACCAATATTGAAAGCTTGTTTCGCTGCTGTGACAGTTGAAATCTGACTCGTCTAAGAAGCGCGACGGCTGCCATTTCCCGGGCCAGGCACCTGCACGGACGTCGTCGTATTGTCCGGGACGAGGATGCCGCCCCATGCCCGCTGTGAGGCGCGGACATTGTCCTGAAAAAACCTGAGGCAAAGGCATCACCTTCGGACTTGTGTGAGCAGGTTATGCACCTTTCTGGAAGGCTAGGAGACCAAACTTGGGATATCAAGCATACTTATGTGGAATGTCCCAAAGGATTTGATGGGGCTACAACAAATTCCGTCATGTCAGGGAGGCGTGTGAGTGCATCTGCCCGAGGGCAAAAAGGCGTCTCGCCAACGACTGATCATAGCCGAGCTCGGCCTAAGTCCGGCTGTAAGGACATCAGACCTCGCCCGCCGGCTTGGCGTATCCGCCGAAACCGTGCGGCGCGATATCGACGAATTGACCCAGCGTGGGCTTGTGAGCCGTACTTATGGCGGTGCGGCCGGGCGCCAGCTGGGATTTCAGCCGGAGTTCCAGGACCGGGATACTCTTGCGGTTCGAGAGCGTGATGCGATCGCTCAAGTCGCTGTCGAGCTTGTCAAGGCGGGCGATGTTCTCATGATCGATTCCGGCTCGACAACCGCCCGCTTCGCCCAGGTTCTCGCGCAGAGAGCCGAGGGAATTACCGTAATCACCAATTGTTTTGCTGTAGCCCATGCTCTGGTCCAGCAAGGCAATTCTCGCGTCCTGTTCTGTCCTGGCGATTTCTCTTCGCGCGAGGGGGGAGTTTATGGTTCAGAGACCTGCGCCTACCTGAAACGATTCAATGCGGATATTGCCTTCATCGGCGCTAGCGGATTGACGATGGAGGGGCCGACAGACGTGGAGACGCAGGCCAGTTGGGTCAAGCGGACCATGCTTGAACGGGCGGAGCGCAGGGTGCTCCTGGCAGATGCGACGAAATTCAACCGGCGCCATCTCGAACTTGTCTGTCCGCTCGATACGCTGACCGACATCGTTTCCGACCGCGCTCCGGAGGGGGCGCTCGCGACCGGCCTTTCAGCCATCAAAGTTGCCTTCCATATCGCACATCTCGGCGCCGTGTCGGAAGTCTAGACACATAAGAACGACGAACATCCGCTTCGCGGAGATGCGCCAATCAAGCTTGTCGAGAACAGCTGTCACGTCCCACACGTCGGTCTGAGAAATGTCGCTTGCAGGAGATCCTGGCGGATACAGAACAAAATGACGGCGGTAAGGACTATGACGGTCAGACAAACGACGCGAGGAATACGGCCAGTTCCGATCAGGGCGGAAAGCCCGAGGGCAAGTCTGATGCCTGTGTCGATGAGCGCTGCGACGATCAAGGCTATGCATGTGGGCCAGCAATAGGCCCCGGTGGAACAGGAGCTCTCCGCTGCTCGTCCCCTGGGCGAGAGTCGAGCGAACTGTCGCTCGATTGGGCAGAGGCTGGCTGCCCATGAGCACGGAAAGCACTTGCCAGAGGCCAATAAGGACGAGGGGGCTCAGCCAAGTTCGGCCACTCTCGAACGTCGATCGGCCTTGCTCACCATGCAAGGGCCAAAAGGGCCGAGAAGGATATCTACAGAGCCAAGATCCGATACATCGGCCCCCGGCTGTGGGCTCAGCCGTGCTGATAGGCATATGGTCTTAGGGTCGGGTAAGCCTTGGCCTATAGCCGAAAAGGGTTTCGCTGCTAGATTCTCCGCAGGAGGCCTTGAGTCCATGACGAGCTATGAACCGCTGACCCTGCATGTCCCCGAACCCGCTGTCCGGCCGGGAGGGGCGCCGGACTTCTCAAATGTCAGGATCCCAAAGGCCGGCGCGGTTCCCCGCCCTGAGATAGACGCCGACCCTGAGAGCATTCGTGATCTCGCTTATTCGATCATCCGGGTCCTCAACCGCAACGGGGAGGCCGTCGGGCCATGGGCTGGCCTCCTGAGCGATGAGGAGTTGCTCGAAGGCATGCGGCACATGATGACCTTGCGGACATTCGATGCCCGCATGTTGACGGCGCAGAGACAGGGTAAGACGTCCTTCTATATGCAGCATCTCGGGGAGGAGGCCATCGGCTGTGCCTTCCGCAAGGCGCTTTCGCCCGGCGACATGAACTTTCCCACCTACAGGCAGGCGGGGCTCCTGATCGCCGGCGGCTATTCGATGGTCGACATGATGTGTCAGGTCTATTCGAATGCCCGTGACCCCCTCAAGGGACGTCAGCTGCCCATCATGTATTCCGCAAAGGATCACGGATTCTTCACGATTTCCGGAAATCTCGCGACGCAGTTCGTGCAGGCCGTCGGATGGGCGATGGCCTCAGCCATCAAGAACGACACGAAGATCGCAGCTGCCTGGATTGGGGACGGCTCGACGGCAGAATCCGATTTCCACGCAGCCCTCGTCTTCGCCTCGACCTATAAGGCGCCTGTCGTTCTCAATATCGTCAACAACCAATGGGCCATCTCGACCTTCCAGGGCATTGCCAGAGGTGGCTCGGGCACGTTTGCGGCGCGGGGCTTAGGCTTTGGTCTTCCCTCCCTACGGGTCGACGGGAACGACTATCTTGCTGTCTATGCTGTCGCCAAATGGGCCGTGGAGCGTGCCCGCCGCAACCTCGGTCCCACCCTCATCGAGTATGTCACCTACAGGGTTGGCGCCCATTCAACCTCGGATGACCCTTCGGCCTATCGCCCGAAGACGGAATCCGATGCATGGCCCTTGGGCGATCCGATCATCCGGCTGAAGAACCACCTGATCGTTCGAGGCGTCTGGTCGGAGGAGCGCCATAAGCAGACAGAGGCGGAAATCCTCGATTCCGTGATTGCCGCGCAAAAGGAGGCCGAGAGCTACGGCACCCTGCATGCCGGCGGAAAACCTTCCGCACGCGACATGTTCGAGGGCGTCTATGCCGAGATGCCGCCTCATCTTCGTAAGCAGCGCCAGCAGGCTGGAGTTTGACCATGGCGAGAATGACGATGGTCGAGGCGATCCGCGATGCCATGGACGTGATGATGGCCCGGGACGACGATGTCGTGGTCTTCGGAGAGGATGTCGGTTATTTCGGCGGCGTGTTTCGCTGTACGCAGGGGTTGCAGCAGAAGTACGGCAAAACACGCTGCTTCGATACGCCGATCAGCGAGTCGGGGATTGTCGGCACCGCTATCGGCATGGCGGCCTATGGCCTGAAGCCCTGCGTCGAGATCCAGTTCGCCGATTACATGTATCCGGCTTACGATCAGATCGTCTCCGAGGCTGCGCGGCTGCGCTATCGTTCAAATGGCCAGTTCACCTGTCCCATGGTAGTGCGCATGCCGACAGGCGGTGGTATTTTTGGAGGGCAGACCCACAGCCAGAGTCCTGAAGCTCTCTTCACGCATGTTTCAGGCCTGAAGACCGTCGTTCCCTCCAATCCTTACGACGCCAAGGGCCTCCTGATCGCCGCGATTGAAGACCCCGATCCCGTCATCTTCCTGGAGCCGAAGCGCCTCTACAACGGGCCGTTCGATGGACATCATGATCGCCCGGTGACGCCCTGGTCGAAGCACGATCTCAGCGAGGTGCCAAGCGGCCACTTCACGATTCCACTGGGCAAGGCGAAGGTGGTGCGCGAGGGAACGGCCGTCACGGTTCTGGCTTACGGAACCATGGTGTTCGTCGCTCAGGCAGCGGCATCCGAAACGAATATTGATGCGGAGATCATCGACCTGAGGACCCTGCTGCCTTTGGACATGGACACCATTGTAGCGTCCGTCAAGAAGACTGGGCGGTGCGTTGTCATCCACGAGGCGACACTCACATCAGGTTTCGGTGCCGAACTCTCCGCTCTCGTTCAGGAGGCTTGCTTCTATCACCTGGAAGCACCCATCGCGCGTGTGACCGGGTGGGACACGCCTTACCCGCACGCCCAAGAATGGGACTACTTCCCAGGACCTGCTCGGGTCGCGCGTGCTCTGATTGAAACGATGGAGGGCTGAGATGGGCGAGCACGTCATCAAAATGCCGGATGTGGGTGAAGGGATCGCCGAGGCGGAGCTGGTGGAGTGGCACGTCAAGGTCGGTGATCTGGTCCGGGAGGATGCTGTTCTCGCGGCCGTCATGACCGATAAGGCAACCGTCGAAATTCCATCTCCGGTCGAGGGAAAAATCCTGTGGCTTGGCGCCGAGGTCGGTGATGTCGTGGCGATCGGCTCACCCCTGATCCGACTGGAGATCGAGGGCGAAGGAAATGCCCCGGCGACACGACCGCAGGAAGCGCAGCATGAAGGGCCGCCTTCGGTGACGCCTGAGGCCTTGCAGAGTGCATCGAAACCAGTGCAGGCAGACAGGGCTGCAGAACATCCGAGGCAGCTGCCGCGAGAGGAAAATCCCCCGCCGCCGCGCCCTTCGGATCGAGAGCCCAAGCTGTCAACAGTTCGGGCCGAAGGGGAAAAGCCCCTGGCGTCTCCTTCTGTGAGGCAGCGGGCACGGGATGCTGGTGTCGACCTTCGCCAAGTGCCGGGCTCGGGTCCAGCCGGCAGGATCACGCATGAGGATATCGATGACTTCATCGCTCACGGGCGTCAGTCGTCGAAGGGGTATGGGCTTGTTCCGAATACGTCCGTTCAAGAAGTCAAGGTAATCGGGCTGCGGCGCAGGATTGCCGAGAAGATGGCACTCTCGAAGTCGCGCATTCCGCATATCACCTATGTGGAAGAGGTCGATATGACGGCGCTGGAGGATCTGCGGGCAGCCCTGAACCAACTACGGCGGCAGGATCAGCCGAAACTGACCATTCTGCCGTTTCTCATGCGCGCCATGGTCAAGGCCATTGCCGAACAGCCGCACTTGAACGCGCACTATGACGATGAGGCGGGGATTGTCCGGCAGCATGGCGGCATCCATATCGGCATTGCAGCCCAGACGAGTGCGGGGCTTGTCGTTCCCGTCGTCAAGCACGTGGAGGCGCGGGACCTCTGGAGCTGCGGTGCTGAGCTCAACCGTCTGTCGGATGAGGCGAAGGCCGGAACTGCGACACGTGAGGACCTGACCGGATCCACCATCACCATCACGTCCCTGGGCGCCATGGGCGGCATTGCAACCACGCCTGTGATCAATCATCCAGAGGTCGCCATTATCGGCGTCAACAAAATGGCGGTCAGACCTGCTTGGGACGGGTCGTCCTTCATTCCCCGAAAGATGATGAATCTCTCTTCCAGCTTCGACCACAGGGTTGTCGATGGCTGGGACGCGGCCGTCTTCATCCAGCGCATCAAGTCGCTTTTGGAAACGCCGGCGTTGATCTTCATGGAAGGCTGAGCTGATGAAGGATATTTCCTGCAAGCTGCTGGTCATTGGTGCAGGGCCGGGTGGTTATGTCTGCGCCATTCGGGCGGGCCAGCTGGGGATTGATACCGTCATCGTCGAGGCCGGCAAGCCGGGCGGCACGTGCCTCAATATCGGGTGCATTCCGTCCAAGGCACTGATCCATGCTGCTGAGGAGTACGACCGGGTCGTTCAATGGTCGGAGAATTCGTCCCCCCTTGGCATCTCAGTGTCCAAACCTGCTCTTGACCTTGCCAGAACGATGGCCTGGAAGGATGGCATTGTCGGACGGCTTAACGGCGGCGTTTCGACCCTCCTCAAGAAGGCCAAGGTGAAGATCGTTCAAGGTTGGGCGACGTTTCGCGATGGGAAAACGATTGCCGTCGAGACCGAGACGGGCCTGCAGGTCATCCGGGCCGAGAATGTGGTGATTGCAACAGGTTCCGCTCCTGTCGAGCTGCCGATCCTGCCCTTTGGCGGACCCATCCTCTCCTCTAAGGAGGCCTTGTCCCTCACGGAAGTGCCGGAGCGTCTCGTCGTGATCGGCGGTGGCTATATCGGCCTTGAATTGGGTACGGCATTCGCCAAGCTGGGTTCGCAAGTGACGGTAGTCGAGGCGCAGGCGCGGATCCTGCCCCAATACGATGCGGAGCTGACGCAGCCTGTCTCCAAACGACTGCAGGAACTCGGAATCAAGGTCATGATCGGTACCTCTGCTGCGGGGTTCGACGTGAAGGCCGGAGATCTAATCGTTCGGACAACAGAGGGCAGCGAAGACCGGCTTCCAGCGGACAAGGTTCTTGTGACTGTCGGAAGGCGGCCTGCAACGGAAGGATGGGGAATGGAGGAGCTCGTCCTCGACCTGGATGGGCGCTTCATCCGGATCGATGACAGGTGTCGTACATCCATGCGGGGGATCTATGCCATCGGGGATGTGACGGGAGAACCTATGCTGGCTCACCGCGCCATGGCTCAGGGGGAAATGGTTGCGGAAATTATCGCCGGACATCAACGCATATGGGACAAACGGGCCATGCCGGCTGTCTGCTTCACCGATCCGGAGATCGTCTCGGTCGGCATGAGTCCTGAGGAGGCGCGCGCGGGGCAGCATGAGTTCATAACGGGACATTTCCCGTTCACGGCGAACGGACGTGCCATGACAAAACTTGGCGAGCAGGGTTTTGTGCGCGTGATCGCCCGGGCGGACAATCACCTCGTACTCGGCATCCAGGCCGTTGGCCAGGGTGTATCGGAGCTCGCCACCGCATTCGCTCTGGCGCTCGAGATGGGAGCCCGCCTGGAGGACATTGCCGGGACCGTTCATGCGCATCCCACACAAGGGGAAGGCTTCCAGGAAGCAGCTCTCAAGGCTCTCGGCCACGGCCTCCACATCTGAGAGGCATATTCGCTGGCATACATCGCAGGAGCGCTCAGCCAGAGCGGGACAGAACCAATCCTGCAAAGATCAGGGCTGCCGCAAGCAGGCGTTGCCATGATATGGCGTGAACGGGGAGACCGAACGCGCCAATTGCATCCAGCACGAGGGCGGCAATCAGCTGTCCGAAAACGAGGGCCGCGATGGTGCTCACGGCCCCGAGCTGAGGAACGCCCCAGATGACGACCGCGACATAGAAAGCGCCGAGCACGCCGCCCAGCCAGGACCACCAGGGTGCAGCGGCCAGAACAGAGCCCGCTGGCCATTCACCCCGTGCCACGCTGATGATGCAAAGAACCAGGAACCCGATCCCGAATGAGAGGCAGGCCGCCTGCAGCGGATCGCCTAGCACCCTCGCGAGTGCGGCGTTGACGGGAGCCTGCGCGGCCAGCATGGCGCCACCGGCAACGATGCCTAGGAAGGGGAGCAGGATCGATAGGTTCATGACGGTCTCCAGCCAGCGGGCGATTCCTCAGATGTGCGGCCGTGGTCGTCCGAACTGCCTTCACGTGTCAATAATGGGGAGGGGGTGGTTCGGTTCTGGGAGGAGCACCGACCTTCTCCTCCGCCTCCTTGACCCGGTCGATAAGGTTCGCGATCTGCCGGGTGAGGCTGTCGATCTGCTTCCACTGCGCCAGTACGGTCTGGTTGAGGTCATCGAGGGCCTGATCCTGATAGGCGATGCGGATCTCCAGGGCATCGATGCGGGAATGGGGATCGCTCGTGTCGCTCACCGGTCGGCTTCCGTATCCTGAGGGGCCGCGGATGGCATTTCGACAAGGCCGTGCCCGAGGCCAATACGCTCGTCGAAGACGAAACAGGCGCCTCGCCACCGGCTTTCGGCTTCCGGGATCTCCTCCAGATATTTCAGGATGCCGCCTTTGAGGTGATAGACCTCTTCGAAGCCTTGAGCGCGCATGAAGGCGCTGGCTTTCTCGCACCGAATGCCGCCTGTGCAGAACATTGCAACTTTCTTATGCCGTTCAGGGTCGAGGTTCCTCTCGACGAAGTCGCGGAATGCACTGAAGCGTGGGAGCCGGGGATCGACGGCCCCCTCGAATGTGCCCATCGCGACCTCAAAGTCGTTACGGGTATCGATCAGGATCACTTCAGGATCCTCCAGGAGCCGGTTCCAGTCGGAGGCTGACACATAGGTGCCGACGACTTGCGTGGGATCTACGGTCGGGTCTCCGATCGTGACGATTTCCTTCTTGAGCCTGACCTTGAGGCGCCCGAAGGGCATTGCCTCCGCCTGTGAGAATTTCAACTCGAGATTGTTGAGGAGTCCGCTGAACAAGGGACCGTCGCGCAGTTCCAGAATGAAAGAGTCGATACTATCAGTTGTGCCGGCGACCGTGCCGTTGATGCCCTCATGGGCGAGGAGCAGGGTCCCCTTCAGCCCGAGCCTTTCGCATAGCCTGAAAAGCGGCTCCCTGATCTGCGGAAAATCGGGGAGAGGGGCAAACTGATAAAGAGCGGCGACTTTGTATGTCATTGCGGTGCATTACCAGCCCCCTGGGCGAGGGGAAACCCTCCCCTAGACCAAGACTTTACTCGCGAGGCCTCCCGCCGTCATGCCACGGTGCAGGCTCTTCAGAGCGAGATCCTTCCAGGCGTCGGCGTCAGGAAAGAAGCTGGCCTTGGGCATGCGTCATTATCGCCCAGATATCCCGGTGAGACCGAAATCCCCGCCTGACCTTGAAATCATTCGGATTTGGCTCGGTTCCTGCCTTTTCTTAGCTTTGGGCGCGTCTTTCGTCGCAGTTGCGTTCATCACTCCTTCATGATGGTAGGTCTACGTTCGGGTTTGCTTCCATATATCGTTGAGGAAGTGGCGGTTCGGCCATGATCTCGCTTTCCATCCTTGCTCTCGGGTCTCTGACCGAGCAGGCGCGTTTGTCCTGCCTTGCCGCCTTCGAGCATGGAGCCGGCGCGGCCGAGCGCGAACGCATGAGCCGCCTGAGGCGCGAAGAGGACCGGCTGTCATACGGGCTCTCGCATGGCTTTCTGCGCCTGGCCCTTGCGGCCGAGGCCGGGCAGGCGCCCCAGGATCTCACGATCGAGGCTTCACCGAGTGGGAAGCCCGTTTGCCGCGGTGGCCCCCATTTCAACATGAGCCATGCGGGTGATTATATCGTGGTTGCCGTGTCCCGTGAGCGGGAGGTGGGGGTGGATGTCGAGGTCCTACCCCGGAGTCACGATGCGACCAGGCCTGTTTCGATTGCCGTGTCCGAGGAGGATCTGCGCCTCCTGCCTTACCTAGCTGAGAGGAGGGATCGGGCCGAAACCATGCTCTGGTCGATCAAGGAAGCCTCGCTGAAGCTGACAGGCGACGTCATGGTCGATCCAGGACACATGGCAGCTCGTCAAATCGGCGAGGGCATTTTTCGGGTTGCACCATCGCGAGCCGCGAGGGCGCCAATCCATGATGCTTTCGTTCGCCAGATCCGGCTCGATGAACATCATGTGCTCTCTCTTGCGACCTATGAGTCTGTTGCCCTTTCCCAAATCGCGGAAGCTCCCGCGTGTTGGCGCGGCCCACCGGTTCCGAACATTCCCATGCGGACGGACCAGTTCGCCGGACGCTCTATGGAACTTAGCCTTTGAAACACCAAAACGTTGCTCCCATGTTTAATCCCCTTCGCGGCCCCGCTCGCCCAGAATTCCTGCGTGACGAGGTCCTGTCCGAGATCTTCGAGGCCTCGGTGCAAAGTGCCCCTGGCAAGCTGGCCGTCATCGACGGTGAGGTTCGTCTCTCCTATCGCGAGCTGAACAAACGAGCCGATGCCATGGCCGGCGGCCTCGCTGCGGCCGGCATAGGGCCCGGCGACGTTGTAGGGCTCTGGATGCCGCGGGGATCCGACCTCCTCATCGCACAGATTGCCATCACGAAGGCCGGGGCCGCGTGGCTACCCTTCGACTCCGAGGCCCCCGTGGAGCGGATCGGCGCATGCCTGCTGGATGTCGGCGCCAAGGGCATCCTCGTTGCGGACGGATGGGAGCCACGTGTTGCATCCCTTGGGATCGCCGCCTTCGCGCCGCATACTCTCTCATCAAGGGCCGAAGGGCCTTTGCCGGATGCCCGGAGCCGAGGCCTCACGCCCGATCATACCGCCTATGTGATCTATACGTCTGGCTCCACGGGAAAGCCGAAGGGGATTGCGGTCACCCATCGCAATATCTGCCACTACCTGAGAGCTTCGAACGCCGTTTACGGCATCCATGGGGACGACGTCGTATTCCAGGGCTGCTCCGTAGCCTTCGACCTTTCGATGGAAGAGATCTGGGTGCCGTATATGGCAGGTGCCAGTCTCTGGGTGGCGCGGCAGGAGCTCTTGAGCGACACAGAGGCTCTGGCGCGCACCATGCGGGACGCCGGCGTGACGGTCATCGACACCGTTCCGACGCTGCTATCCATGCTCGGAGACGAACTTCCTTCGCTGCGCCTGGTGATCCTTGGCGGCGAGGCCTGTCCGCCTGCACTCGTCGCGCGCTTTGCGGCGAACGGCCGACGTCTCTTCAACAGCTACGGTCCTACGGAGGCGACGGTAGTCGCCACCATGGCGGAGCTGAAAGCCGGCGATCCCGTTACCATCGGCCACCCTATCCCGAACTACACCTGTTACGTGGTGGATGAGGCTCTGGGGCTCGTGGCACCCGGCGTGCAGGGGGAACTGCTCATCGGCGGACCGGGAATTGCCGCCGGCTATGTGGGCCGAACAGACCTGACGGCAGAGAAGTTCATTCCCAATCCGTTCGATTCCGATGGTTCCGATCCGGTCCTGTACCGCTCGGGCGATGCAGTCGCGATCGACGAGAATGGTCGCATCGTATTTCAGGGACGTATCGACGATCAGGTGAAGATCCGCGGGTTCCGGGTCGAGCTTGGCGAGATCGAGAGCGTGCTGGCGAGCTTCCCGGGTATTTCACAGGCGGCCGTCATCCTGCGTCAGGACGATGGGATCGATCGCCTCGTGGCGTTCCTGCTGCCACAGCGAGGGATCCAGCCCGATCCGACCCAGCTCAGGCTGGCTCTGCACGAGCGTCTGCCTGCCTACATGGTCCCGGCTCACTTCGAAACTGTTGCTGATCTGCCGCGCTTGGCGGCCTCGGGAAAGGTCGATCGTAAGGCTCTTAAAGCCTGCGCCTTGACGGCTCCGATCGTCGCTTTGGACCAGGACGAGCCCGCAACGAAGACCGAAGCAGCGCTTCTTGCCGCTTCAAAGCGCGTCTTCCCGAACCAGGCCGTTCCATTGGAAGCTGATTTCTTCCTTGATCTGGGAGGCCACTCGCTTCTTGCTGCGCGGTTCGTGTCTTTCGTGCGTGAGAGCCGACACCTGTCCTCTATTACGCTCCAGGATGTCTATACGGGACGCTCATTGCGCAAGATTGCAGAGCGCCTGGATGCTCGTCTTGTAGACGAGGAGGCCGGTGCGTCCGTCACGGGTTTCGATCCGCCGCCGCTCTTGCGCCGGATCCTCTGCGGCATGGCGCAGGCTGCGGCGCTCCCGCTCCTTCTCACGCTGATGTCGGCGCCCTGGCTGTGCATCTTCATCAGCTATACCCTCATCACGGGCGATGATGCCTCCATCGTGCTCGACACGGCGCTGATCTTCGTCGCCTACATGATGGTGAACGTCTTTACGACCTTCTTCGCCGTCGGGGCGAAATGGCTGATCATTGGTCGCATCAAGCCCGGCCGATACCCGCTATGGGGCGTCTATTACTATCGCCTCTGGCTCGTTCAGCGGCTCTTGAGTCTGGTCCACATGAAGTGGTTCCAGGGGTCTCCCGCTATTCGCATTTATCTTCGGCTCCTTGGCGCAAAGGTCGGTAAGGAGGCGCTCATCGCCGAGATCGACGCCGGAGCTTTCGATCTGGTGACCATCGGGGATCACGCCAGTATCGGCGGGAAGGTTACCATTTCCAATGCGCGCGTCGTTGGGAACGAATTGATCATCGGTCCGGTCGAAATCGGGCGCGATGTGTCCATCGGCTCGTCCTGCGTCATCGAGGACGACGTGACGATCGGCGAGGGAGCCGAATTGGCCGATCTCTCGGCTCTGCCAGCCGGCACGAAGGTCGGCGCTTGGGAGGCTTGGCGCGGTTCGCCTGGAAGGAAGGTAGCGGATGTCGACCCGTCGCACCTGCCCCGTCCGGCCGAGGCGGGTCCGATCCGCCGGATGTCGCTGACGGCATTTTTCATTGCCATGCTGGTGATTGCACCGCCGATTGCGCTGATCCCGATCGTTCCGGCCTTCCACTTGATGGAAATGGTCGACACGGTCATCAACCCCATCATCGGCATTCATTACCTCTACTACATGCCGCTCCTGGCGATGCCGGCCGCCGCGATCATGATCTTTGCGACCGTCCTGCTGATCGCTGCCATCCGGTGGATCATTCTGCCTCGGCTGAAGGCTGGCGTGTATTCGGTCTATAGCGGCCTCTATGCCCGCAAATGGGTCGTCAGTCTCGCGACGGAAGTCATGCTAGACGTTCTGTCTTCGCTCTTCGCGACAGTGTACATGCGAGCCTGGTACCGTCTGATGGGGGCCAAGATCGGGAAGGGATCGGAGATCTCCACCAATCTGGCAGGCCGTTTCGACCTCATCGATCTCGGCGACCAGAACTTCATCGCGGACGATGTTGTCCTCGGAGACGAGGAAATGCGTCGCGGGTGGATGACGCTCGGGACGGTCAAGACAGGATCCCGGGTGTTCATCGGAAACGACGCCGTCGTTCCGCCCGGCTATGCGATTGAGAACGGTGCGCTGATCGGCGTCAAGTCAAAGCCTCCGGAAGGTGGCAATGTTGGAGCGGACGAGACTTGGTTCGGCTCTCCTCCGATCCAGCTGCCTGTCCGCCAGCGTTTCAATGCTGCGGTCGCCGACACCTATGAGCCGCCGCGGCGTCTCAAGATCGTGCGTGCTCTGTTTGAAGGCTTCAACATCACGCTCCCGACAGCACTCTTCATCACTTTCGCGACGATGGCCATGGAAGTGCTCGCTCCCTCTGTGCTTCAGAAGCACTGGGGAACGGCGTTTGTCCTCTGCGTGGTAGCCAGCGTCGTCATTGCTGTCGGACAGCTCCTGACCGCTGCTGCCTACAAATGGCTATGGATGGGCACCTACAAGCCGACCATGCGCCCCATGTGGTCCTGGTGGGCACTGCGCACGGAAGCCGTCGCGGTTATGTACTGGGGAATGGCCGGGAAGGGCATCCTCGATCATTTCCGCGGAACGCCTTTCCTTCCTTGGGCGCTTAGGCTTTTCGGAACCAAGACCGGTAAGGGCATCTACATGGACTCGACGGATATCACCGAGTTCGATTGCGTCACGATTGGCGATTATGCAGCGATCAATGCCAATGCCTGTCTGCAGACGCATCTCTATGAAGATCGTCTGATGAAGGTTGGGCGGGTTCATGTAGGCGCGGGCGTCTCGGTCGGCTCCGGCTCAACCGTTCTGTATGACACGGAACTCGGGGCGTTCTCGAAGCTCGGCCCCCTGACTCTCGTGATGAAGGGCGAAGCCATCCCGGCTGGAAGTGAATGGTACGGCTCTCCTGCGCAAGCGCGCTCCCGAAATGTCGCAGAAAGAACCTCCCAGCCGGAGCGGCTCGAAATTGCATAAGCGTGCTGCGCGCCACATCTGAAAGACTGCCACGAAAGAAGCCCGGACATGATCTGTCCGGGCTTTTTCTTTGAGCCTTGGGAGCTGCGCGAGGCCGCTCCGCCATGTGGTGGGTTTAGATCTTTCGACTATGCGCAGACGGGCTCGAAAGTGCCTTTAGTGAGCCCAGCCTTGCGCCTTCGACACCAGGAAATCGCGGAAGACCTGGACGCGCGCAACCGAACGCATTTCCTCCGGATAGACGAGATAGGTGTCGAGCGAGGGCATCTCGATGTCGCGCAGAATCTGAACGACATTGGGCTTTCCCTCCATCGCATAAGCCGGAGCCATGCCGATGCCTGCGCCATATTCGATGGCATGGCGCAAAGCCAGGCTGTCATTGACCACCAGATGCCTTGGCCGCGGATCCTTCGCGTCACGTCCCAGAACGGCAAGCTGGTGAACGGCAAGGACGAAAGGCGGCTGATTCCCACCGAGACAAAGGATCCGATGGTTGTCGAGATCGTCCACGGTCTTAGGCTCGCCGAAGCGTTCCAGATAGGCGAGGGATGCGTAGGCATGATAATGCACAGTGAACAGCCGGCGCTGAATGAGGTCCGGCTGGGCAGGTCGGCGCAGCCTGATCGCGACATCCGCTTCTCGCATAGCGAGATCGAGTTCCTCATTCGTGACGATCAACTGAATGTTGACGTCCGGATAGAGTTCGATGAACTCGGAAATTCGTTGCGCGAGCCATATGGCTCCCAACCCAACAGTGGCGGTGACCTTGAGGTTGCCGGCTGGCAACTGGCTCGTCTCGGTCAGCCGGCTGCGAGTCGATTCCAGCCGCATGAGCATTTCCTGCGCAGCCTGGAAGAGAACGTCACCTTGTTCGGTCAGGAGGAGGCCGCGAGCGTGGCGGTGAAAGAGAGGAACCTTCAGTTCGTGCTCAAGCGCGCTGATCTGTCGGCTCACTGACGATTGGTTGAGGCCCAGGCGTTCGCCCGCGCGGGTAAAGCTGCCTGCCTCGGCAACTTCGTAGAACAACCGGATCTTGTCCCAATCCACGCTCGCCCTCCAACTCCTTTAAGAGGGATGCCATTCAGATCCTCTCTTGTCATCAAGAAAGAGGACACTGTTCCGTCTTGCAAGACGCCGCTTTCACTTCAGCGATCCTGGCAGTCAGTACTCCCACTCGGCTCCGACGCCAACGGACGTGCTGCCATTCGCGCCGACCTCACCCTGAATGCGGATCCTGCGGGTCACGTCGATGTCCACGCTGACCCCACTTTGCTCTGCGGAGGCACCTGCCTTCACGCCGACGCTGACACGATCACTCAGAGCCTTGGAAATCCCGACGGCCGGGCTTCCATCTGCGCCGAAGGAAATGTCCAGTCCCTGCACGCCGAGAGATTTCCGAAGGCTTTCGAAGACGTCGTCGCCGCCACCGCCGGCAAACTGCGCAGCAACCTGGGCCAGCTGCAGAGCCTGTCCAACGGAGAGGCCGCCAGAGGCCTTTGAGAAGAGAATGCGCGACAAAACCTCATCCTGCGGCAGGTCGGGATCCGACGAGAATGTGAAGCGCGGCTCACGCGCGGTTCCCGTTACAAAGACCTGGGCTGTCACATCGCCGGCCCGTGTCTCGGCTGCGAAATCGAGCGCAGGGGTGAGATCGCCCGTAAAGGTCAGGTTTCCTCGAGTAAAATCGAGGCGGGTCCCGACGACCGTGAGCCGCCCGTTGCGCAGCTCAAAGGCGCCGATAGCCACGGGGTTGGCTAGATTGCCCGTCAGCTGAAGATTTCCTCCCAGTTCGGCCTGAATACCGCGGCCTCTTACGTAGATACGGTTCGGTGCCGAGACCGTGAGATTGAGCGCAGCATCGAAGGGAGGAGCACGACGCGAACGTGCCTTGGCTTTGGCCGCGAGCGCAAGCCGGGCTGCCGCAGTCGGGGTCGGATCGACATGCTTGGTGCCTGTAAGCGGCCTGATGGTCGCAGGGAGCCTCTCGGGGATTCGAACCTCCATCGAGGCGATCCTGACTTCACCGTCTATATGAGGGTTCCTGGCCAGCGCCCCTGACAATGAAAGGGCAAGATCCGCCGTTGTCGTGACAATGTCATTCGACACGAGTTCCGCATGCTGGCCCGTGATACGGATCTCGCCCGGAAAGCCTGCGGAGGGATCGATCCTGACGCGTCCTGTCGCCGAAAGGCGGCCATTGTTGCGGGTCGACGCGACCAGTTGCTCGATTGTGATGTCCGTATCTCGAGCGACAACACGGCCGTGAATGTCGGACAAGCGCACACCCTGGACCGCATCCGTAAAGCTGCCGCCCGTCAAATTGGCGCTCCCATTCACGGATGGCGCCTGGGCCGTGCCCGCGATGCGCGCATCCACATTCGCCACGCCCGTAACACTTTGGCCGGAAATGGAGAGATAACCGTTGGCTATGCCGAGATCGATGCGCCCTTGCACGGCCAGGTTCAAACTGCCGCTGGCGTCCAATGGCGCATCGCCTGAAACCCGGAGCGTGCCCGCTCTGCCGGCATTGGCTGTGGCATTGATGGAGGTCCGGCCATTCCGGAGTTCGCCTTCAGCGGATAGATCGACGGCCGGAAGCCCGAGATTTCGGGTCTGCGGTGCCACGAGGTCCGAGACTCGCAAGCGCCAGCTCCCAGCCGGGCGGCTGGCTGTTCCACTCATTCTGGCGCTGCCATTCAGGGCCCCCGCGAGGCCAGTCCCAGGCACCAATATGTCTACAGCGGATAGGGGCACAGCCCGCGCGTCGAGTGTCAGGTCGATCTCTGTTCCAACCCGCCCCTCGACCGAAATTGTGCCTCTGTCGACGGCCAGAGAAAAGCGCTGGATATCGACAGTTCCGCCATCGAAGATCAGCGTCGCCGGTTGCGCGAGCGAGATCTGCCGCCGATCCCGCCGTGCGACCAGTGTCGCAATTTCGAGCCGGGTCGGCATCGCCGGAACAACACGCCCGCGCGCCGTGAGATCGAAGCCGCTCGCCTTCGCTGAAAGGTTGATGTCACTCGCGGCGGGGCTCCCTTTGGCATCCAGCCGGATCTGCGAAATATCCTGTCCGGCTATCCTTGCGCGGTCTACAGCGAGAGACCCATCAATGATGGGCCTTGCATAAAGGTCTGTGGCTGAGAGGTCGGCCGTAAAGCGGTCGATATTGATTTCTGCTGCACGGAGGCGGCTGCCATTGGCCCTGAGGCTGGCATTCTGCCGCCCGCTCTCGGAGGAGAGGATGAGCGTCCCCGCCATGTCTCCGGAAAGGCGTGTCAGAACGAGAGGCGACAGATCGTCGAGATTGCGCGCATCAACCTTGATCTGTCCTGCAGCAAGACGATCGGCACTCACTGAGACCTGTCCGACAATTGTGGCGGAGCCGACCTTCACGTCGAGCGGGTCAACGCTCCATGCGCCCTCGGGATTCTGGCTCACATGGAGCGTTCCGCTCACCGGCTTACGGTCAATCTCGCCGCTGAGGGTCGCATGCATAGCGGGGTGCCCTGTCAGGTCGCCAACGGAAGCCTCGAGGGCAAGGCGAGGCACGGGACGGCCGAGAGCTGTTGCGTCGTCAACCTGCGCATGAGCCTCCGCCATCAGGCGCGACAACGACCCGGTCAGCGTCGCGGCGGCCGTGGCTCGCCCGGTCAAGCGACCATCTGCTCGCGAGAGGTCCGGAAGCTGCAGAGCCGCGTTGAGATCAACCCTTTCAAAGGTTCCGTCGCCATTGAGGCGGAGATCCGCATAGGCGCCCTTGAGAAGGAGGTCGCGGAATCCGAATCCATTTCCACGCAGGGTCTGAACGGTGCCGGTGAGCGTCAGCTGACCGCCGATCAATCCATCGACAGGCGCGATGCCCGTCGCAAAGCGCGTGGCATTTCCATTGAGTGATGCGATGACGGGGCCTGGGGAAAGCAATCCCGTTACGTCGGCCGTCAAGGCGAGCGCGCCCCGGAGGCGCAGCGAAGCGATATCCGCGAAGCGGGACAGGTCCTGCGCCGTGAGGGACAGCTTGCCCTGAGCTTCTCGGCTTCCGAGCTGACCGGCATAGGTTGCGTCAAAGGTCCGTGTGGTGAGATGGGCGGCCTCGACATTCGCCGTCCCGTCCGGGGTTCCGGTGCCGCGAAGCGTCAGGGTGAGTTGCGTCCCGACCGCATTCGCCAAGGCTGGATCCGTCAGTACAACACCGCTCGCAGAGGCATCTGCCGAAAAGGCAATCCGGGTCGTCTTTTCGGAAAGAGGGCCGTTGGGAGAGGTAGAAAATGTTGCGGCAATCTTGCCGAAACGCCCCGACGGCAGCCGCACGTCCTCAGCATCGAGTTTGCCTCCGACCAGGGGGGAGGCCAGGGGGCCTGAGATGCTGCCGTCGAAGGCCAGCTTGCGGATTTCAGCGAGGCCAGCCACCGTCTTTCCCTCTACGGTCGGGAGGGCACGGGCGGTTACTTTCAGGTCAAGCATTCCACCGGTGGCGACGCGGCCTGCGACGTCGAGCCTTGCCGTGTGCGAGGCGACGGACAGCTGCGGAATCTCGACAGAGCTGTCATCCGCAAAGGAGATCTGCGCATTCAGGGTCGTTGTTCCGGCGAAGACTGGAGCCGCAATGGAGGGGAGGAGGCCTTCGATGCGGGCTTGCGTGTCGATGTCCAGGAGCCTCGCAGAGCCTGCCCGCCGCAGGTTGGCCTGGCCCTTTGCGCCAATTGTGTCGCCGGCGTCGAAGGTCAGTTGAGCCCCGAAGGCATCGAGTGTTCCGGTTCCGGAAAGGTCGAGCTTGACCGGCGGCAGGCCGGGAATGTTCGAGGCTCTCGCAAGGATTCCTCCGGCCGGTTCATCGAGCGCAAGGGTCAGCTGAAGGTTCTCGGATGCATAGAGCAAGCGGGCGGTAAGCTGCCCGGGGGCATCCAGGCGACGAGCGTCGAATCTCAGGTTGAGTCCCTCGGACGGGCTGCCGAGTGAGGCCGCGCCTGTCGCAGACAATTGTGCCGGGACGCCCAGGATGGGCTGTCCCAAAGCAAGCTCTCGCAAGGCGAAGTCCCGAACCTGGACGCTGACGGGCAATTCCGGAAGAAGGGGTTGATCCGCTCCCGGGACTTCTTCTTCGGCCGGTAGCGGCCTTCTAAGGATTTCGAGCTTTCCGATGTCGAGGCGATCGACTTCGAGGCGCCGCGAGAGGAGCGCCAGACGACGCCAGACGAGGCGGGCACTGTCCAGCCGGAGCCAGACGCCATCACGGTCGGCGATGGTGATGTTGCGGATCGTGGCATCCGACGAAAGCGCCCCTTCCACTGCCCCGATGGAGACGCGCGTGCTTGGCGTGGATAGTGCTCGCGAGATCAGGTCCGCGAGAAATCCGCGATCTTCCTCGGCGCTGCGGGAAACGAGCGTCAATCCGAGCCAGATGATCCCGGCGAGGAGAATGGCGGTTGGAACGAGGCGGCGCATGACCATCATCAGAAAGCCTGTCCGATGCTCACATAGAACGAGACCGGCTTATCACCGGGGCGTCCATTGAGCGGGGTGGCAATGTCGAGGCGGATGGGGCCGATCGCCGTATAATAGCGAAGGCCGAGCCCTGCCGACATGCGCAGTTTATCCTTGAAGTCGGGGTAGCTCGACTCGAAGGCGTTCCCTGCATCAAAGAACGGCACGATCCCGATCGTATCGGTGATCTTGATACGTGCCTCGAACGACGCCTCCAGAAGGCTTCTGCCGCCAACCACATAACCGAAGGGCCCCTGAGGTCCAAGGCTACGATAGCGATAGCCCCGCACGGAGCCGCCGCCCCCCGCGAAGAAGCGGAAATTGGCGGGGATCTCATCCAACTCCGGACCGAGGATGGTGCCCAGACCGATCCGCCCAGCGAGAATGTAGCGAGCATCCTCATCGAGCGAATAATAGGTCGAAGCTTCAAGCTTGCCTACAGTCATGCCTACCGTGGATCCGAGAAAACTCGGAAAGGGCGTCAGCGAGGCCGTGACCCGGGCGCCGCGGGTCGGGTCGAGAGGACGGTCTGTGGAATCGTAAGACAGCGAGGCGGGGAGCCCCATCAGGAAGTAGTCAATCTTGCCGAGGACATCGCTGGACTGTCCTTTCTGCAATTGTGCTCCCGCCTGGACCGAGAAGGTGTCGCTGAAGCGGTGGCGGATAAAGGCCGTGCCATTCACGAAACGGCTCGTATATCCGCCGTACCGGTCGCCTCCGGTTCGGTCTCTCTCGACAAGGGCATCGAGAAGAAGGTCGTTTCTCGATCCTCCCAGAGCGGGCTTCATGAAGCTCGCGCTGAAGCGGCCCCCCAAGTCGGACGGTTCAAGATCCTGAATGCTCTTAATCCTCGTTCCATCGTTGCGGGGAGCGAGAAAGAGATCGGATTCGAGGCGTAGCCGCTCGGCGCCGCCGAACAGGTTGCGATGCTCCCAGTAGCCATGCAGGGCAGGGCCGTCGATTGTCGAGTATCGCGCAGAGAAGCCGATGACGCGGGGCTTGCGCTCCGTGACCTCGACGAAGATCGGCAAGCGGCCATTTGCGTCAAGCGCCTCGGCCTCTCGGATTCTGACGGAGCCGAGGGCCTGGATCGCGCCGATGGATTTTCGTGTATCCGCGAGAGCCTTAGGGGAGTAAGGATCGCCCGGCTCAATGTAGATGAAGGAGCGCACGACCGCGGGGTCCACATTCTCGGTTCCGGAGATGGCAATCTCTCCGAAAGACGCAACAGGCCCAGGATCGATGGTGTAGGCAACGTCCATGATCCGTGCCGGATGAAAGACGATCGGCTCCGTCGAGACGGCTTTCGCCAGCGGGCGTGACTGGCTGCGGAAATAGTCGACGATGCGCGCTCTGGCAGCACGGAGATCCGCAGCCCTCGCTGGATCGCCAGGGTTCAGCCCGATGATCCGGCTCGGCAACGTCTGAGGTGAAAATGGCTGTCCGGTCGTTGCACTGTCCACCTCAATTCGGCGCAGCGTAAAAAGAGGGCCTGTCTGCACAACGACACGCACGGGCACAGGCGCACGACCCCGGTAAGTCTCTGCCGCCTGAGCGGCCGCAATGGAGTTTCCTCCAAGGGTCAGTGAGGCGTTGCCGACCTGGAAGGCAAGGGTGGCATTGTAATAACCTGAGCCCCAGAGGGCATCGAGCATTGGGCCGAAATCCGCCTGGGCGCGACGGACCAGCGAATCGCCTTCAAGGGGAGACTCCTGCCGGAGGGAGTAAAGCTGCGAGGCATCCTTCAGAGGCTGCTCAACGGCTTTTCTGTCACCGGAGATATCATAGGTCAGGACATAGGGCAGGGCGTTCGGGGAGGCGGCCGGTGGCTCCTCGTCCTTCCCGAACAGGCCGAACAGATCGAACGCCTGCGCGGAGCTGCCTGGCAGCATGAGAGCGCCGGCAAGAAGACACACGGAAAGCGAGACGACGCCGCGCCAAGGCCACAAATGCATTCATCCCTCCTCGCGTCCTCAACAGCGGCAAGAATGCGGACATTTTGTGATCGCACCCGGAAGCGGAATGGGTCGAGGGGGATTTTTTAAAGACGAAGCTGTCGAGAGGGGCGGAAATTGACGGTTACCGTTAACCGGTATTGAAGATGGAACCAGGGTCGCCGACAGTTGCTACATTGTTGCTCCGATTTGCCACGGCAGAAATTCTGCCTCCCCGTATCCGAGCTCTTCGGACTTGGTCCGGCGGCCGGACGCGACCTGAAGGATGGCTTCGAAGATCTCCCGACCTTTTTCCTCGATCGAAACGCCCTCGAGGATATCGCCGCAATTGATATCCATGTCGTCGATCATGCGACGATAGATTTCGCTATTGGTCGCGAGTTTGAGGGAGGGAGTCGGTTTGCAGCCATAGGCGGAGCCTCGCCCCGTCGTGAAGCATAAGAGATTGGCGCCGCCCGCCACCTGACCCGTCGCCGAGACCGGGTCGTAGCCCGGCGTATCCATGAAGACGAGCCCCTTCGCGATCACCGGTTCAGCATAGTCATAGACGGCATTTAGAGGCGTGGTCCCGCCCTTGGCCGCTGCCCCGAGCGACTTCTCGAGAATGGTGCTCAAGCCTCCGGCCTTGTTTCCGGGCGAAGGATTGTTGTTCATCTCGCCTCGGTTGCGGGCCGTGTAATCCTCCCACCAGGCGATGCGCCCGAGGAGTTTCTCCCCGACCTCCGGCGCGGCGGCGCGGCGGATGAGCAGGTGCTCGGCACCGTAGATCTCGGGCGTTTCGGACAGAATGGCCGTGCCTCCATGGCGAACCAGAAGGTCCGCAGCCGCGCCGAGGGCCGGGTTCGCAGTGATGCCCGAATACCCGTCCGAGCCGCCGCATTGCAGGGCAAGCATGAGCTCCGATGCCGGTACCGTCTCTCTGCGGGCCTTCGATGCGACCGGAATCATGTCCGCGATGGCGGCGACCCCTGCCTCGACGGTTTTCCGTGTTCCGCCGACATCCTGAATTGTCATCGTGCGGAAGCTTTCGCTCTCCTGAATCCCGTAGAGCTCCTTCCAGCGTGTGATCTGAAAGACCTCGCAGCCGAGCCCGACCATGAGGACGCCGGCAATGTTTGGATTGGACGCATAACCCCACTGGGTCCGCTTTAGAATTTCCGATCCCTCTCCGCGCAAATCCATGCCGCATCCGGTCCCATGGACCAGAGGAAGGATGCCGTCGATCTGAGGACGGTCGTCGAGCAGACCCGACCGCTCCACTTCGCGGGCAATAAAGCGGGCTACGGTGGCCGAGCAATTTACACTTGTGAGAATAGCCAGATAATTTCTCGTCCCGACCTTGCCATTGGCGCGACGGAAGCCTTGAAACGTTGCACGTTCTTCGAGCGGTAGGATGGACGACGGTTCGACGTTCTCCGCAAGGTGATATTCGCGCGAAAATGCTTGGACTTGGATGTTATGATCGTGAAGCCATTCTCCCGGCTCGATGGGCCGCATGGCAAAGCCGATGATCTGTCCGAACTTGAGAACCGGAGCCCCTTCGGCAATCCGTGTCGTCGCCATCTTATGGCCTCGCGGAACCCGCTCCCTAACCGTGAGGCCATGGAGGCTGAGCCCGGGACTTAAAGGATCGACGGCAACGAGCACATTATCCCGCTCATGAAGGCGGATGGTGCGGGGCAGGGGGCTGCGTTCGTTCATGGTGCTTGCCATTTAACCCGGCCGGCTCCCGAGCGTGCCGGCGGCTGGAGCGCGAGGCACAATCATGCGCTCAGAGCCGCGGAGAGAGTGGTCGGTTCCGGCTCGAAAAGATCCGGATGCTGAACCTGCATTTCAGGAAGAGAGCGGAGAATCTCGCTTAGATGTTCCTGCATCGCCTTTTGTGCTGCCGATGGATTTCCATCACGAATGGCACCGACGATGATCTCATGCTGCGCCACGACCACATGCCGAGGAGTGGCCTGAGTCATATCGAGAAAGCGAACACGGTCCATCTGCGGTTTGACGTCCTCGATCATCTCCCAGGCGGCAAGGCGACCGGCTGCTTCGGCCAGGAGACGATGGAATTCCTCGTCGAGAGCAAGAAAGTCCTCCGTGGATTTCGAGCGCTGCGCGCGGCGCTGACGCGTGAGGCTTGCATTCAATTCAGCCAGCATCGACGGACTGGCTTTAAGGGCAGCCTCGCGTACGACGGCGGTCTCCACGGCTTCGCGGATGAAGCGGGCATTCTCGACCCCGGCGCGGGAAATCTTGACAACCTGGGTCCCCCGCTGAGGGAGAACCCGCACAAGGCCCGCTTCACTCAACTTGATCAGGGCTTCCCGCACAGGGGAGCGGCTGACGCCGAAGCGTCGGGCCAAGTCTTGTTCTGACAGCATCTCTCCAGGAGCGAGCTGCATGGTGACGATGGCCTGGCGAAGTGTGCGCGTCACCTGCCGGGCGATCGATTCCGGGCGCAGATCAAGCTTCGGGAGGCTTTTTTCATTCATAATTGATACACTACCATACTAGTAGACCATTGCAAAGCGGCCGGAGTCACTCTAACCTAAGGGCCATAGACAGCTCAAAACGGCGGATGACAAGCCGAAGCGGCGTCGAGGGAGTGAGGCCATATGCTGATCCATCCGGACCGGCTATTCCCCAATGAACCAGATGCACGTGCTGTCGCCCGGCGGCTGTATGGCGCCGTTCGAGACCTTCCGATCATTTCTCCTCATGGTCATACGGACCCACGTTGGTATGCGGAGGACAAGCCCTTTCCTGATCCGGCCACGCTCTTCGTTATCCCGGACCACTACATCTTCCGCATGCTCTACAGCCAGGGCGTGCCGCTTGAGGATCTCGGAATCTCAAGGCGCGATGGGCCGCCCTCGGAGCGTGACGCCCGCGCCATCTGGCGGCGCTTTGCGGCCCATTATCATCTCTTTCGCGGCACTCCGACCCGCCTCTGGCTTGACCATACTTTTTCGACACTGTTTGGATTCACCGAGCGGCTGTCGTCGCACAATGCCGATGTCTATTTCGACCAGATCGATGCTGCGCTGCGAACGCCGCAATTCCGCCCGCGTGCGCTTTTCGAGCGGTTCCGCATCGAGGCGATCGCAACGACGGAAAGCCCGCTCGACCCTCTCATACATCATGAGGCCATCAGAACGTCCGGCTGGCATGGCCGGGTGATCACGGCCTATCGCCCCGATCCTGTCGTCGATCCGGACTTCGAAGGGTTTCGTGACAACCTGAAGCACTTCGGCGAAATCACGGGGTGCGATACGTCGAGCTGGGACGGCTATCTCGAGGCCCATCGCAGGCGCAGAGCGTTCTTCCGTGACTACGGCGCAACCTCGACCGATCACGGGCACCCGTCCGCACGAACGGCAGACCTGCCTCGTCCGGAAGCCGAAGCTCTCTTCCGGCGCGTGTCCACTGGATCTGTTTCCGCCGAGGATGCGGAGCTTTTTCGGGCTCAGATGCTGACCGAAATGGCCGCGATGAGCCTTGATGACGGCATGGTCATGCAGATCCACCCCGGCTCCTTCCGCAATCACAATAAAGTGCTCTTCTCCCGCTTAGGGCGCGACATGGGGGCAGATATTCCCTCAGGCACCGACTATGTGACCGCTCTCAAACCTCTGCTCGACCGCTTCGGAAACGAGCGTGACCTGACGATCATCCTCTTTACCCTTGACGAGACGAGCTACTCCCGTGAGCTCGCCCCGCTCGCCGGACATTATCCTGCGCTCAAACTGGGTCCTGCCTGGTGGTTCTTTGATTCCCCTGAAGGCATGAGGCGGTTTCGCGAGCTGACGACCGAGACGGCGGGCTTCTACAACACGGTGGGATTCAATGACGACACGCGTGCTTATCTCTCGATCCCGGCGCGCCACGACATGGCACGCCGTGTGGATTGCGCCTTTCTCGCTCACCTTGTGACGTCGCATCGCCTTGATGAGGACGAAGCGCGCGAGGTGGCTCACGATCTCGCTTATCGCCTCGCCAAAGAGGCCTACAGGCTGTGAAGCCGGACACGGAGCCCAAGAACCGTGCCGTATAACGGGAGGAAGAGAATGACGGACTATCTGACCAGAAGAACATTCGTCGGCAGCGTAGCCGGCGCCGCGGGCATCGCGGCCTTTGGAGGGCGAGCTTTCGCGCAGCTGGCGCTACCGAAGGAGCCTGTTTCCCTGAACGTCATCGACGTTGCTGGCAACCTGGCGCTGACGCAGAAGGCTATCGAGAACTATCGGAAGGCGAAGCCCAATCTCGTCTCGCGGATTACCTTCACCAAAGCGCCGGCGCCCGAACTTGCGGGTAAGATCAAGGCCCAGCAGGATGCAGGACGGGTGGATATCGACCTGGTTCTGACCGGCACGGATGCACTCTCGGCCGGCATCGAGCAGAAGCTCTGGATCGAGCTTCTCCCTGCCCATGCAAATGCACTCCCCAAGCTCGACGAAATCTATCTTCCGGCCGCGGCGAAGATGCAGACTCTGGCTCAGGGGCAGGGAGTCGTGGTCACCTATTATCCGTCAGGGCCGCTTCTCGAGTATATGCCCGACAAGGTCAAGAACGTGCCGACCACGGCCGAAGAGCTGCTTGCCTGGGCGAAGGCCAACCCCAACCGGCTCATCTATGCACGTCCGGCCAATTCAGGGCCGGGGCGGACCTTCATCATGGGGCTGCCGTATATCCTCGGGGACAGCAATCCTCAGGATCCGGCAAAAGGCTGGGACAAGACCTGGGCCTATCTCAAGGAGCTGGGGCAGTACATTGAGTACTATCCTTCGGGCACCGGCGCGGTGATGAAGGAACTCGGCGAAGGCTCCCGGGACATGACCGTGTCCACCACCGGATGGGACATCAACCCGCGGGTGCTCGGCGTTGTGCCGAAGGAGGCCAAGGTCGCGGCTCTCAAGGGCTTCCACTGGGTGGCGGATGCCCATTACATGTGCGTGCCGAAGGGCCTTTCCAACGAGAAGGTCGCCGTGCTGCTGGACCTGATGAATTTCCTTCTGACGAAGGAGCAGCAGGCCTATACCTATGACGAAGGCTACTTCTATCCCGGTCCGGCCGTGAAGGGCGTGACCTTGGATATGGCCCCGCCGGAAAGCCAGGCAGCCATCAAGGAATATGGCCGTCCCGAATATGAGAAGCTGATCGCCGACAATCCGATCGAGTTGCCTCTCCAGCCTGATCAGATGGTCGTCGCATTCCGCATGTGGGACGAGCAGATCGGCGGTTCGAAGCGTAAGTAAAAAAGAGAGGGACCCGCGATGGCAATCGCACTTTCGCAGTTCCACGAGGTACGGCTCAACGGTGTGAGCCGCGACTTCGGGGCGCTCAATGCCCTGCGCGACATCAACCTGATAATCCAACGCGGGGAGTTCATCGCCTTGCTGGGGCCGTCGGGCTGCGGCAAGTCGACGACGCTGAACTGCATCGCGGGTCTCCTACCTGTCACCGGCGGATCCATCTGGCTCGACAAGAACCGGGTGGATACACTGAAGCCTGAAGAGCGTGGGTTCGGAATGGTGTTCCAGAATTACGCGCTCTTTCCCCATCTCAATGTGCGCCAAAATATCGGCTTCGGCCTTAAGATGCGAGGCGTGGCCAGGGCCGAGATCGAGCGCAAGGTCGACGAGGCCCTGAGCCTCGTTCGCTTGCAGGGGCAGGGGCACAAACTGCCTGGGCAGCTTTCCGGCGGCCAGCAGCAGCGTGTCGCCATCGCGCGCGCCATCGTCATCGAGCCACCTCTCGTACTGATGGATGAACCCCTGTCGAACCTCGATGCAAAGCTCCGTCTTGAGATGCGCGCAGAGATTCGTCGGATTCATAACGAGCTCGGCGCGACTACGATCTACGTGACGCATGATCAGGACGAGGCTCTTTCCCTCGCAGACCGGATCGTCGTGTTGCGAGATGGGGTGGTGCGGCAGGTCGGAACACCTAAGGAGCTTTACGAGGCGCCGGCACATCTCGATGTGGCCGACTTCATGGGCTTCCGGAATAAGCTCAAGGGTACGGCGGTCTCGAGCGACCGCAACCGCACGGTGGTCGAGATCGAGGGGGCTCGGATCAGCGGCGTGACAGGGGAGTCGGTTTCGATCGGAGCTCCGGCCTATGTGGCAATCCGCTCGGACGATCTCGTTGTTGGAGAGCCGGGCGGTAATGCGTTGTCTGTCACGGTCGATACCGCTGAGTATCGCGGCCGGGAGTTCGTCGGTACCGCTCACACGGCAAGTGGCCTCGAACTCGTTTTCCGCTCGCCGCATGCTCTCGAGACCGGCGCGAAGGTTCACCTGCATGTGGACGAGGGACGCGCGCTCGTCTTTGCCGAGCCGGTCTAGGGAGAACGCTATGCACGCGCATGTTCCTGCTCCCGCCGCGACGGCTGGGCCGAGCCTCCGTCAGAAACTCGCCCTTCGGGGCTTCGATGCCGTCACGTTCCTCGTCGTTCCGGCTGCGGTCTTCAGCTTGTGTCTCTTCGTCTATCCGTTCGCTTTCGGCCTCATCCTGTCATTCGAGCCGAAGAACGGGGGGGGGCTCGCCAATTACCAGCGCTTCTTCTCGGATGCTTATCTCTATGACACAATCATCAATACCCTGGCGCTTGCGATCCCGGTGACGGTGCTGAACCTCGTCCTTGCCGTGCCGGTCGCCTTTCGTGTCAGGCTCATGCGGCGCCAGCGTCTCCTGACCACCATCCTCGTTCTGCCGATCACCCTGGGCACCGTCCTGGTCGCCGAGGGACTCCTGAACTATCTCGGGCCTCAGGGATGGTTCAACCGCACCCTCATGACACTGGGGCTCATTTCTCACCCCTTGCGCCTCGTGCACAATTATTGGGGCGTGTTCGCGTCGCTCCTCATCACGGGCTTTCCGTTCACTTTTCTGCTGACGCTGTCTTATGTCACGGGCATCGATCCAGCTCTCGAACAGGCTGGCGCGACCCTGGGCGCGAATGCGTGGCAGCGCTTCCGGCACATCTATCTTCCTCTCCTGATGCCGGGTTTCGCCATTACGTTCTGCCTGTCGTTCGTGCAGGCCTTCTCGGTATTCCCATCCGCTGTCCTGCTGGGCGAGCCGGCAGGGGCAACGCGCGTGATCTCAATTGCGGCCTATCAGGCGGCCTTCGAGGAATACGATTATTCGATGGCGTCTGCCGTCGCGATGATCATGGGTTTCGTTCAGCTTGCAATCGTCGTCGCGGTTCTTGCTGCCCGTGGTTTGTTCTACCGCGGCCCAGCCACCGGCGCGAAAGGATGATGGTTCGATGATCCGCGACACCACTTGGGGAGCCAAGCTCTGGGCCACGGCGGTTTGGGTCCTGGTCGGATTCTTTATTGTCAATCTGCTCGCCATGATCGCAACCGTGGTCACGAGCTCCTTCGCGACGCGGTGGCTGGGTACCTGGCTCCCTGTCGGATGGACCACGCGGTGGTATGCGTCCGCCTGGAGCGAGTTCCAGCTCGGAGACATCCTCATCGTCACGTTCCAGGTGGTCGGCATGGTGGTGGTGATATCCGGCCTGCTGGGCGTGACCGCAGCCTACGCTCTCGCCCGCAGGGATTTCCCAGGCAAGCGACTTCTCGTCCTCCTGTTCCTTCTGCCTCTCCTGATCCCGCCGATCACCTTCGGCATTCCTCTCGCGACTGTGCTCTATCGGACAGGTTTGGCCGGCACCTTCTGGGGTGTCGTCGCGGCCAATTTGGTACCGACCGTGCCGTTCGTCATTCTGGTGATGATCCCCTTCATCGAGCAGATCGACCCGAAGCTCGAAGCGGCTGCGCGTGTGTTCGGCGCCAATACGTTCAAGCTGTTCGTCCATGTGCTGATGCCCTTGCTTCTGCCCGGAATCCTGGCCGCCCTGCTGCTGGTTCTGGTGCGGACCATTGCCATGTTCGAGCTCACCTTCCTGGTCGCAGGGCCGACGAGCCAAACCTTGGTAGTTGCGCTCTACTAT
Source organism: Microvirga sp. 17 mud 1-3 (assembly GCF_003151255.1). Taxonomy (NCBI): domain Bacteria; kingdom Pseudomonadati; phylum Pseudomonadota; class Alphaproteobacteria; order Hyphomicrobiales; family Methylobacteriaceae; genus Microvirga; species Microvirga sp. 17 mud 1-3. Next base: position 3,324,282 of record NZ_CP029481.1, on the reverse strand, counting down.
GCAGTCTTTGCGGCCGGCGTGCGTGCGGTTCAGTCCATCGACGCCATGGCGGTGATCTACATGGTGACGACCCTGATCTGGCTGATCATCGCCCTGCGCTTCATCAACCCCACTCAGATCGTGACCCGTGCCAAGCAGCAGCCAGCACATTGAGGCCCCCATGACGACGCGTCTGAGCCATGCGGTACTTCCCAGGCTGCCCGCCTCCGTGAAGGTTCCCGGCTATGCCCGGAGCACCGTCACGGCCGGCATCGTGCATCTGGGGATCGGAGCCTTCCACCGTGCTCATCAGGCCGTCTACACGGATGACATCTTGGTTGATGATCCAACATGGGGCATCGTCGCGGCGAGCCTGCGTAATCCTGCGACCCGCGACGCTCTGGAGCCGCAGGATGGCCTCTACACCTTGTCCATTCGTTCGGATGAAGGGGAGAGGCTCAGGGTCATCGGTTCCGTCCTGCAGGTCATCGTGGCTCCAGAGGCGCTGGAGGATCTCATCAGGATCATGTCCGACCCCGCGACGCGGATTGTGTCCCTGACCGTGACCGAGAAGGGCTACTGCTATGATCCAGCGACGGGAGCACTCAACGAAGCCCATCCGGAAATCGTCCACGACCTGTCGCATCCTTCTCTGCCCCGGTCGGCCCCTGGATTGATTGTGGAGGCACTCCGCCGACGCCGGAGCGCAGGTATCCCGCCCTTTGCTGTCATGAGCTGCGACAACCTTCCGGCGAATGGGCGGACCGTGAAGCGCGTTCTGTCCCGCTATGCGGAGATGCTTGATCGCGACCTCGGGGCATTCGTGCGGGAGCATGTGGCATGCCCCTCCACCATGGTGGATCGGATCGTTCCGGCGACGACGGACGAGGACCGTGAGCGGATCTCGCGCCTGCTTGGCGCGACTGATGCCTGGCCCGTGATGACGGAGCCCTTCACGCAATGGGTGATCGAAGATGATTTCCCGCAGGGGCGCCCGGCCTGGGAGAATGCGGGGGCACAGTTCGTCTCCGACGTCGAGCCGTTCGAGCACATGAAGCTGCGGCTTCTCAACGGGAGCCACTCCACGCTAGCGTATCTGGGATATCTGGCAGGCTACGAAACCGTTGCGGACACGATGGCCGATCCGGCCTTCGAACGGTTGATCCAGGGCCTGATGGATGAGGAAGTGACGCCGACCCTGCATCTTCCCCCGGGAACCGACCTTCAATCCTACAAGCAAGCTCTGGTGACACGGTTCAAGAACCCAGCCCTGAGGCATCGGACCGCACAGATTGCCATGGACGGCTCTCAAAAGTTACCGCAGCGCCTTTTGGGAACGGTCAGGGACAGACTGGCTAAGGACGAGCCGATCCGCCGCCTTGCCCTCGGTGTCGCAGCCTGGATGCGATACGTGACGGGGCGCGACGAGCGCGGAGAGCCTATTGATGTGCGCGATCCCATGGCGGAACGCCTGCGTCGTACTGCGGATGAGGCGGGGCCCGAGCCGCGGGATATCGCACAGGGGTTGCTCGGTATTGGCGAGATCTTCGGTGACGACCTACCGCAAAACCAGGCTTTCACAAACGCCGTGACAAGTGCGCTGGACACACTCTTCCGAAAGGGCGCGCAAGCGACCGTTCGCGAAACGACACTTTCCTCCTTCTGACGAGATTTCCGGAAGCGACCATGAAGATCGAGAGAGCTTATTGCATTGTAACCTGCCCCGGCCGGAACTTCGTCACGCTCAAGATCGTGACCGACCAGGGCGTTTACGGGATCGGTGACGCGACCCTGAATGGCCGTGAACTGGCGGTGGCCGCCTATCTCGAGGAGCATGTGATCCCATGCCTCATCGGGCGGGATCCGCAGCAGATCGAGGACATCTGGCAGTATCTGGCCAAGGGAGCCTATTGGCGCCGCGGACCGGTGACCATGTCGGCCATTGCGGCCGTCGATACAGCGCTTTGGGACATCAAGGCGAAGATTGCCGGTCAACCGCTTTACCAGCTTCTCGGTGGAAAGAGCCGCTCGGGGGTCATGGTCTATGGCCATGCCAATGGGAGGGATATTGCCGAAACTGTAGACGCGGTCGGGCACTATCTGTCTCTCGGCTATAAGGCGGTGCGCGCGCAGGCCGGTGTCCCCGGTCTGGACACCGCCTATGGCATCGCACGGGGAAAGCTGTTCTACGAACCGGCGACGAAGGGGCTGCCTGAAGAGCAGATCTGGTCCACCGAAAAGTATCTGAACTTCGCGCCCAAGCTTTTCGACGCCCTGCGTCAGGCCCTTGGGCCCGATTTCCATCTCCTGCACGACGTGCATCATCGTCTGACGCCGATCGAGGCGGCACGGCTCGGCAAAAGCCTGGAGCCTTATCGCCTCTTCTGGATGGAGGACCCGACGCCCGCGGAAAACCAGGATGCGCTCAAGCTCATCCGTCAGCACACGGTCACGCCGATTGCGATCGGCGAGATCTTCAACTCCATTCACGATTGCCGTGAACTGATCCAGAACCAGCTGATCGACTATATCCGGACGACGGTGGTCCGCGCGGGAGGGATCACGCAGCTCCGCAAGATTGCCGCTCTGGCCGAGCTCTATCAGGTCCGAACCGGCTCTCATGGGGCTACCGACCTTTCTCCCGTCTGCATGGGGGCGGCCCTACACTTCGATCTCTGGGTGCCGAATTTCGGAATTCAGGAATACATGCGCCATACGGAGCAGACGGACGAGGTCTTCCCTCACGCTTACACGTTTGCCGACGGCTTCCTCTACCCTGGAGATGCTCCCGGGCATGGGGTGGACATTGATGAGAAGCTCGCCGCCAAATATCCGTATGAGCGCGCCTATCTGCCTGTGGCTCGCCTTGAGGATGGCACTATGTGGAGCTGGTAGGGCGGAATACCGAGCACGATAGAAACGATATGGAGTTGCTTTCTGCAAGTTCCATCTAGGTTCCGGGAACGGCTTGCGATAAAGCGATGGAAGGGGCACTCCTCCATGCCCCTTCACCAGGGCTGACAGACGCTCCATGCCGCTTTCTCAAACCGATCCTACACTGAAGGCCGGTGGCGGCCTCAATGATGATGCCGAGATGTTCGACCTCGCGCCCGTCTCCCTATGGCTCGAGGATTACAGCGGTATCAGGTCCCTCTTCGAGACATGGCGGCGCGACGGCGTTACTTCGTTGCGCGAATATCTTGAGGAAGATCCGCGCCGAGTTCAGATCTGCTCCGATTGTATTCGTGTTCTCAAGGTCAATCGAAAGACACTGGCGCTGTTTGAAGCCGAAGATCTTCCGCACCTCGTGCAGAACCTCGGGCATATATTCCGAAATGACATGCTGAAGACCCATATCGACGAGCTGGTGCAGCTCTGGGACGGGCAGGGCGAGTTCTTCAGCAACACGGTCAACTATACTCTGTCGGGCCGTCGTCTCGATATTCAGCTGAAGGGGACGATCCTTCCTGGTCATGAGAATGACTGGGAACGGGTTCTGATCGCCATCGAGGATGTCACCGAACGTGAGACGGCCCGGCGGATGCTCGCTCAAAGCGAGGAATATGCGCGGGGCCTCTTCGAACACTCTCCGATTTCGCTCTGGGTCGAGGATTTCAGCAGCGTCAAGCGGCTCCTTGATGAGGTCCGTGACAGAGGCATCAGCGATTTTCGCGTGTTCACGGATGTCCATCCGGAATTCGTCGAGCGCTGTATGAGCGAGATCCGCGTGATCGACGTGAACCAGCATACGCTCGAACTGTTTGCCGCTCCCGACAAGGACACCCTGCTTCGGAGCCTGCCCGAGGTTTTTCGCGACGACATGCAGCCCCATTTCAGAGAGCAGCTCATCGATCTCTGGGAGGGAAGAATTTTCCAGAGACGGGAGGTGATGAACTACTCGCTCCTGGGCGATGAGCTGCATCTCCATCTCCAATTCTCGGTCCTTCCGGGCCACGAGCATGATTGGTCTCTCGTCCAGGTGGCGCTGACGGATATCACGGCCCGCAAGAAGGCCGAGGCCTATCTGGAATATCTCGGCAAGCATGATGTCCTGACGAAGCTCTGCAACCGCTCGTTCTTCGTCGACGAGCTGAACCGTCTCGAGCGCAAGGGTCCTTTCCCGGTCACGATCATCGTGGCGGATCTCAACGGCCTGAAGGCGACGAACGATCAGCTTGGTCATGCGGCTGGGGATGCGTTGCTTCGTCGTGCCGGTGAGGTTCTGAATGAGGCAATCCAGAAACCTGCTTATGCGGCCCGTATCGGCGGGGACGAATTCGCACTTCTTCTCCCGAGCACCAATGAGCGCGAGGGAGCAATGGTCATGGAGAACATCGAGCGTCTGCTCGTCGTGAACAACCAGTTTTATTCAGGTCAAGTTCTGAGCTTCGCCATAGGGATGGCCACGGGGGATCGCGGCCAGCGTCTCGAGGACATCGTGAAGAAAGCCGATCTGGCGATGTATGAGGCGAAGCGTGCCTTTTATGCGCATGGGCTCGCAACCCAGTCGCTCAACCCAGAGGGCGGACGCATCTCCTGACGGGAGTGTCGGCCCGACAATGCCGGTCTCCCGAAGGCTGGGTTCTTGGCGGGATAGAGGGTGGCCTATCGACCTTTTGGTAAATCTCCCCTCCTTTTTCCCGCAAGGGGCCTTAAGATAGGCTGCGGGCGAATAGGCCAGGAAAGCGGGAATAATGAAGCGTATCCAGATGCATGGTTTGCAGATTGCGCCGGTCCTCTACGATTTCGTCAATGAAGAGGCCCTGGACGGGACAGGCCTGTCGCCGGAAGGGTTCTGGAGCGGTCTTGCAGGTCTTGTACGAACCTTCGCTCCCCGCAATCGTGACCTTCTTGCAACCCGCGACCGGTTGCAGGACCAGATCGATGCCTATCACCGGGACCGCGCGGGGCAGGCCTTCGATCAGGCCCATTACGAGAATTTTCTACGCGAAATCGGCTATCTGCGCCCTGAGCCGGCGACTTTTTCTGTCGGTACGGCAAATGTGGATGAGGAAATTGCCCGGCTGGCCGGCCCTCAGCTCGTCGTGCCGGTCTCCAATGCGCGCTATGCCCTGAATGCCGCCAATGCCCGCTGGGGCTCCCTCTACGATGCCCTGTATGGAACGGACGTCATCTCCGAAGAGGGCGGAGCCGGCCGGAGCGGGGGCTACAACAAGGTGCGGGGCGGGGAGGTCGTTGCCTGGGTCAGGGATTTCCTCGACCGGGCGGTTCCCCTGGCGGCAGGAAGCCATAAGGATGCGGTCGCTTATACGGTGGAGCAGGGGGTCTTCACGGTCAGGCGCAAGGACGGAACGGAGACCGGACTTGCCGATCCAATGCAGTTCGTCGGCTATCAGGGCGAGGCCGGGCAGCCCTCAGGAGTTCTCCTTCGCCATCACGGCCTGCATCTCGATATCCGCGTCGACCACACCAGCCCAATCGGGTCCGAGGATCCGGCAGGCGTAGCAGACGTGATCGTCGAGGCTGCCCTGTCGACAATCATGGATCTGGAAGACAGCGTCGCGGCCGTCGATGCGGACGACAAGGTGGAGGTCTATCGCACCTGGCTCGGCCTCATGAAGGGAGATCTTGTCGAGCGCTTCGACAAGAACGGCCGGACGATCGAGAGGCGCCTCAATCCTGATCGCGTCTATCGCGCCCCGTCCGGCGAGGAGGTGCGCCTCCACGGCCGCAGCCTGATGCTCGTGCGCAACGTCGGGCATCACATGTTCACCGATGCGGTTCTCGATCAGGACGGGAGGGAAATTCCCGAAACCGTGCTCGACGCGGCGATCACGTCCCTGATCGGAATCCAGGACCTGCGCGGAGCGGGAGAGGTCCGGAACAGCCGCACCGGGTCGATCTACATCGTCAAGCCCAAGATGCATGGGCCGGACGAGGTGGCCTTTGCGAACGACCTGTTCGCCGCCGTGGAGGACATGCTGTCGCTGCCGCGCAATACGCTCAAGATGGGCATCATGGACGAAGAGCGGCGCACCACGGTCAACCTGAAGGCTGCCATTCGCGCGGCCGCGGAGCGCATTTTCTTCATCAACACGGGCTTCCTGGACCGTACCGGCGATGAGATCCACACCTCCATGGAAGCGGGCCCTATGGTCCGCAAAAACGACATGAAGGCGATGCCGTGGATCAAGGCGTACGAGGACAACAACGTCGATGTGGGTCTCGCCTGTGGCCTGCCCGGCAAAGCCCAGATCGGCAAAGGCATGTGGGCCGCGCCCGACAAGATGGCCGACATGCTGGCGCAGAAGATCGCGCATCCGCGCGCAGGAGCGAACACCGCCTGGGTGCCGTCTCCGACGGCAGCCACGCTTCACGCCCTGCATTATCACGAGGTCGACGTTCACGCCCGTCAGCGTGAGCTGAAGGCCCGCCCCCCCGCGAAGCTCTCCGACATCCTGACCATTCCCGTGTCCCAGTCGAACTGGGCGCCCGAGGCCGTGCAGGAGGAGATCGACAACAACTGCCAGGGCATCCTGGGTTACGTGGTCCGCTGGGTCGATCAGGGAATCGGGTGCTCCAAGGTGCCGGACATCCACGATGTCGGTCTCATGGAAGACCGTGCCACCCTGCGCATCTCGAGCCAGCATCTCGCCAACTGGCTGCTCCATGGGGTCGTGACCGAGGAGCAGGTGATGCAGGCGCTCAAGCGCATGGCGGAGGTCGTCGACCGCCAGAATGCCGGCGATCCGCTTTATCGGCCGATGGCTCCAAGCTTCGATGGCCCTGCCTTCCAGGCTGCCTGCGACCTGGTTTTCAAAGGCCGGGAGCAGCCCAACGGCTATACGGAATGGATCCTGCACCGCCGCCGTCGTGAGGCTAAAGCTCAGGGGGCGCCGGACCGGATCGAGCAGAGTGGCGTCAGGACATCATAGGCGCCGCTCCTCGGCGCGGCTTGTGTGACGGGGCCCTGAGAGCGTCTCTTACTCCGGCAATACCGGGTCCAATGCGTGAACGGTGCCGCCGATCAGGTTGGCTGCCAGCAAATCTTCGGTCGTCGGTGTCCATCGGAGGGGAATAAGGGCAGCTGGAAGGGATTCCACCCATGCCTTGAAGGCGCGGGCTGCGGCCACCGCCTCGTCCCGATCGACGGCGCGGAACCGGATCGGGGAGCCCGGCCTCACCTGTGCGAGGCGGTCGAGATCGGCGCTGATCACGGTGGCGATCTTCGGGTAGCCCCCGGCGGTCTGGCGGTCGCGCATCAGGACAATCGGCTGACCGCTGCCCGGCACCTGGATATGGCCCTCGACGATCCCGTCGGAGACGATATTGAAACCCTTGGCATGTGCCAGCGTGGGACCTGTGAGCTGGAAGCCCATACGATCCGCATGGGAGCTGACAGTGAATTCGCTCTCAAGAAAGGCGCGGATCGCTTCTGGCGCAAAGTAATCGTCTTGCGGCCCGAGCATGACGCGGATAGGGCCGTCCTCCTGCGCAAAATCGGCCGGAAGGTGCATATGAGCCCCTGGATGAGCGGTTTCCCGACATTCAAGGAGGTCTCCCGCCTGCAGCGGGCGCCCTTCGAGCCCTCCCATACGGGAGCGAAGATGAAGGGACTGGCTCCTAAGTTGGGGAGGGGCCGAAAAGCCACCCGCCACGGCCAGATAGGCGAAGGTCCCGCTTCTGGCAGGACCGATCTCGGCCGTCTGCCCGTCCTCGAGCGTCGCAGTGCTGCGTGGCGGGACAGGTTTGCCGTCGATCTTCAGGACGCAATCCGCGCCGGCGACAGCGATATGGAGATCGCCGCCACTTACCGACAGGATACCGCCGAGATGCACGAACTCGATGGCGGCGGTCCAGGGCGGGTTTCCGACAAGGGCGTTGGCCAGGGCCAAGCCGCGCCGATCCATGGCGCCGGATGGCGAGACGCCGAAGCGCTGATATCCGTATCGCCCATGGTCCTGAAGGGACGTCATGGGGCCGCAGGACTTCACGACGAGGGCGGTCATGGCGTCACCTGTTCGGCGACCGGCTCTCCGGCTTCTGCGGCGCGCTCCAGGGCTGCCCAACGCGCTTCGTCGATGGGATCGAAGACGATCTCGTCTCCGGCCGAGAAGAGGAAGACAGGGTCGCGATCCGGCGCATAGCTTCGAACCGGGGTACGGCCCAAAAGGTGCCAGCCGCTCGGGCATTCGATCGACGCGACGGCGGCCTGAGCTCCGCCGATGATGATGGAGCCTGCGGGGATCCTGGCGCGGGGCTGGACACGGCGCGGGGTCGCAAGTTGCGGGTCGAGACCGCCGAGATAGGCGAAGCCGGGCATGAAGCCGATCATATAGATACGGTAGACCGCCCCGGCATGCAGCTCGATCAGGCGCGAAGGGCTCATGCCGTGGCGCTCGGCCACGTCGTCAAGATCGCTGCCATAGGCGCCGCCATAGACGACAGGTACCTTCCAGCGCCGCCCCGCGACGGTTTGCGATGTCAGCGCCTGGGCTTCCGACAGCAGCCGCTGTGACAGACCCGCGTAATCGGCCATTGTAGGGTCGAAATGCACCATCAGGGAGCGATAGGTCGGAACCGTCTCGAGGATGCCCGGCACCGCCGCTACGCGCAGGGCGTCATCCAGGGCCAGGACCTTGCCGTTGATCTCCGGGTCGATGGTATCCCCGAACTCGACCGACAGAGCGCAATCGCCGCATGGAAGGATTCTGGGTGCCTGCACTGTGGACCTGTCGAGAGATGCGTTCATGCTCAATCGCCCATCTCACATCGGGGCCAGGGGTTCAATGGCTCTTCCTGGATCGACGCAATGCCCCGAGAGCATGACGGAAGCGTGTCCGTCGGCCCCGGAGAGGGAGAAAATTCATGGACTCCCGCCGCTTGCCCGCCCCATGTTATGCCAGAGCCTTGCGTGAAGCCTCTATCAGGATATCCGGAGCACGTCATGACCTTGAAGTCCAAGACAGCCGTCGTCACCGGCTCGACCAGCGGCATCGGCCTTTCCATCGCACGGGCCCTCGCGAAAGAGGGGGCGTCTGTTGTCCTGAACGGATTCGGTCCGGCCGAGGAAATCGAGAAGAACCGGGCCGAAATCGAGGGCAGCTTCGGCGTCAAGGCCATCTACTCCCCTGCCGACATGACCAAGCCCGAGGAGATCGCCGGTATGATCCGCCTCGCCGAGGAGACCTTCGGGGGTGTCGATATCCTCGTCAACAATGCCGGTATCCAGTTCGTCTCCCCGGTTGAGGACTTTCCCGTCGAGAAATGGGACCAGATCATCGCGATCAATCTCTCGTCGGCCTTCCATGCGATCCGGGCGGCGCTTCCAGGAATGAAGGCGCGCAAGTGGGGACGCATCATCAATACGGCCTCGGCCCATTCTCTCGTCGCTTCGCCCTTCAAGTCGGCTTATGTGGCGGCCAAGCACGGCATTGCCGGGCTGACGAAAACGGTCGCGCTGGAGGCCGCCACCTCCGGTGTCACGGTCAATTGCATCAGTCCGGGCTATGTCTGGACGCCGCTCGTCGAAAAGCAGATTCCGGACACCATGAAGGCGCGGAACATGACCAAGGAGCAGGTCATCAACGACGTCCTGCTCGAGGCTCAGCCGACCAAGCAGTTCGTGACCCCCGACCAGGTGGCGGCCCTCGCGGTGTTCCTCTGCTCCGACGCCGCCAGTCAGATCACGGGCACCAACCTCTCCATGGACGGCGGCTGGACGGCGGAGTAACGCATCGCGGTGCGGCGCGGGGACTTAAGTCCCCGTGAAGGCGTCCGTCGCCTCGACGAGATAGTGCAGGATGCCAGGCTCCGTATAGGCATGGCCGGCATCCTGCACCATGACGAACCGGGCTTCCGGCCAAGCCTTGTGAAGCGCCCAGGCGGTCGCCGGCGGCGTCGCCACGTCGTAGCGACCCTGGACGATGACACCGGGAATGTCCCGCAGGCGATGAGCGTCCCGCAGAAGCTGCCCCTCCTCGAAGAAGCCTCCATTCACGAAATAGTGGTTCTCGATCCTGGCGAAGGCCAGGGCGTAGTGATCGTCTCCGAACTGGTCCGAGTAGTCCTGGTCCGGAAGCAGGGTGATCGTTTCACCTTCCCAGAGGCTCCAGGCCTTTGCGGCCTCCAACCGGACCGCCATGTCCGGACCGGTCAGGCGGCGGCGATAGGCGGCCATCAGGTCGCCACGCTCCTCGGGCGGGATGGGCGCCAGAAAACGCTCCCACTTGTCCGGGAACATCCAGGAAGCACCTTCCTGATAATACCAGAGAAGCTCGGAGCGCCTCAGGGTGAAGATGCCCCGCACAATGAGTTCGCTGACCCGCTCGGGGTGAGTTTCCGCATAGGCAAGGGCCAGGGTGCTGCCCCAGGAGCCGCCGAACACCATCCACTTTTCAGCACCCACCATGGTGCGGAGCCGCTCCATATCGGCCACCAGGTCCCAGGTCGTGTTGTGATCGAGGCTGGCATAGGGGGTCGAGCGCCCGCAGCCACGCTGATCGAAGAGCAGGATCTTGTATTTCTCCGGATTGAACAGGCGGCGCTGCGACGGCGAGCAGCCGCCGCCGGGGCCTCCGTGAAGGAAAACCACGGGCTTTCCGTTCGGATTGCCGCATAGCTCCCAATAGACCCGATGGCCGTCGCCGACATCGAGCAAGCCATGGTCGTAGGGTTCGATCGGGGGGTAGAGGGTACGCATGGTCAAGCTCCGGATGAGCACCTTTCATATCCCGTGGCCCAGCCCCTTGTCAGCCGTCCAGGTGAAATTGAGCCGGCTCGGAAACCGGAGCATAATCCTTTCAAGGCAGTAGCGCGTCGTCCGGCTGTCATATAGTTTTGCAACTGGGGAACACGGGCCGAACCCGGACCATAATGGAGGATTACGATGTTGACCAAACGCGCCAGCCTGAAGCTGGCTACGGCTTTCGCCGCCCTCATGATCGCTGGCGGCGCGCAGGCAGCCGAGAAGCTGCGGCTCCTCACATGGGCGGATTACGCACCGGCCGACGTGGTGCAGCAATTCACCAAGGAAACCGGCATCGAAGTCGAGATCACGCTTTCAAACAACGAGGAAATGATCTCGAAGCTGCGCGCCACCCAGGGCTCTGGCTTCGATCTCGTCCAGCCGAGCCAGGACCGCATCGCTGGACCGCAGCAGGAGTTCGGCATCTACAAGCCGCTGGACATGTCGAAGCTGAAGTCCGACCTCTTCATCGCGTCGATGCTTGAGGCGACCAAGAAGAACACCACCGTCGACGGCAAGGTTTACGGTGTGCCGCACATCTGGGGAACGGACGGGCTCGTGGTTAACACGAAGGCGGCCCCGAACGTTGCCGACTATCCGGATCTCTGCAGCGCCGCGGTCGCCGGAAAGTCGAGCTTCCGCGCCAAGCGCCCGACGCTCATCGCCTTCGCGTTCGCCAACGGCATGGATCCCTTCGCGGCCTATAAGGACCAGAAGAAATATGCCGAGATGATGGAGAAGGTCGGCGCCAAGCTTGCCGAGTGCAAGAAGAACGTGAAGTTCTTCTGGGACGGCAAGGACCAGCTCCTGAACGCCCTGCGCTCCGGTGAAGTGGTCGCCGCCATGGCTTGGGACACGGGCGGTTGGAAGCTGAATTCCGAGAATCCGGACATCAAGTTCATCGCACCGAAATCCGGCGCGCTGGGCTGGGTTGATACCTTTGCGATCCCGGCCAAGGGCCGTAACGACGACGCGGCCTATAAGTGGATTAACTTCAACATGCGTCCCGAGATTGCCGCGAAGGTGGCTGCGTCCGCCGGCAATTTCACGGCCTCTAACGGCGCCGACAAGCTGATGCAGGGCAAGCTGAAGGACCAGTTCGCCGAGAGCTTCCCGAAGGCCGCGATCGACAACATCAAGTGGTATCCGGCCGTTCCGGCTGGAATCGAGGAGATCGAGGGCAAGGTTCTCGACCGCCTGAAGGCCGGTTCGTAACGCGCCGCTCTCTGCCATTGTCATCCCCCGGCTTGGCCGGGGGATGAGTTTTCATGCGTACGGTGCCCATGGCTTCCTCCAGCGATCTCGACCTCCTCAACGTCACCAAGCGGTTCGGTTCCCACCTCGCCGTGAACGACGTGTCCTTCTCCGTTGCCCCTGGTGAGTTCTTCTCGATCCTCGGCCCGTCCGGCTGCGGCAAGACCACGCTCATGCGCATGATCGCCGGTTTCGAGGAGCCCACATCCGGCGATATCCGCATCCGCGGCACATCGATGGTCGGGGTGCCGGCCAACCGTCGCCCGGTCAACATGGTGTTCCAGAGCCTGGCGCTCTTTCCCATGATGAGCGTCGGCGAGAACGTGGCCTACGGCCTGATCTGCCGGGGCGTTGGGCGGGCGGAGGCGGAACGGCGCGCGATGCTCATGCTGGAGCGCGTGGGTCTGAAAGGCTTTGCCGAGCGCCGGGTCACCGCCCTGTCGGGCGGTCAGCGGCAGCGCGTCGCCATCGCCCGCTGCCTGGTGCTGGAGCCGACACTCGTGCTTCTCGACGAGCCGCTGGGCGCCCTCGACCTCAAGCTGCGCGAGCACATGAAGATCGAGCTCAAGCAACTTCAGGCCACCTTCAACACCACCTTCGTCTACATCACGCACGACCAGTCCGAGGCGCTGGTCATGTCCGACCGGATCGCCGTGATGAACCAGGGCCGCTTCGAGCAGGTGGGAAGCCCGCGGGAGCTTTACCACAACCCCATGACGCCCTTCGTGGCGAGCTTCGTCGGAGAAACGAACCGCTGGGCCGGGGAGGGGGGCGGCGAGGCCTCCGGAACCGCAAAGGTGAGGCTCGCCTCGGGCGGCGTCGTCCAGGGCATGGGGGCCGTGTCGGCGAAATCGGTGCTTTGCTTCGTCCGGCCGGAGGCCATCGCCCTTTCATCGGACGTAACGAGCCTGCAGGCTCTTCCGAACCGCTTCGAGGGGCGTGTGGCAGCCGTGTTGTTCGATGGCGCCAATTCGAGCCTTCTGATCGACACGGCCGGTTTCGACCAGCCAATCCGAGCGGTCCTGCCTCAGGCCGGGCCTCTGGCCGGGATCGAGGTCGGCGCTCCGATCCATGTCGGCTGGACTGCGGATGCCATGAAGGTCTTCGCGGCATGAAACCGGCGCAGCGCCTGACCCTTTTCCTGCTGCTGGCGCCGGCCCTGATCTGGCTCGGCCTTCTGATCGTTCTCCCACATGTGGAGATCCTGATCCTGTCCTTGAGCGAACGCGTTGGGCCGCGGGTCTACCGGTTCGGCCTCGGCAATTATCTGGAATTCTTCACGGAGCCGCTCTACTGGCGCACCTTCGCGCGTACGGCGATCATGTCGATCCTCGTCACGGCGCTGACGCTGGTGCTCGCCTTCCCGATCGCGCTCTATATCGCCCGCGTCGCGCAGGGCCGCCTGAAGGCGATGCTGCTTCTCCTGTGTCTGCTGCCGTTCTGGGTGTCCGAGCTCGTCAGGACCCTGGGCTGGATGATCCTCCTGCGCGAGACGGGCCTTATCTCCTACCTGCTTCAGAGCACAGGCCTCGCGAGCCAGCCGGTCGAGATGCTCTACAACGACGGCGCCGTCATCCTCGGCCTCGTCTATGGCGGACTGCTGTTCATGATCGTGCCGCTCGCCAATGCGCTCGAAAGCCTGGAACCATCGGTGGTCGAGGCGGGATATGATCTCGGAGGGAGCCGCTGGACCGTTCTGCGGAGAATCGTCATCCCGCATGCCATGCCGGGCATCGTTGCGGGTTCCATCATCGTCTTCATGCTCACGGTCGGCAATTTCGCGACGCCGGTGCTGCTGGGAGGCAAGAATGGGCTGTGGTTCACCGAGCAGATCTATGCGCAGTTCATCACGCGCTTCAACTGGCCGCAGGGTGCCGCCTTCGGCATGCTTCTGCTCGTCCTTTCATCCGTGATCGTCTGGGCCGGCCTGCGTCTGAGCGGGCAGGGCCTTGGAACGACCCTCCGGCAGGCTTGAGCCATGAACCGTCCGACCATCGCCTGGAAGCTCTATATCGCGGCGTTTTATCTGTTCCTGTTCGCGCCGCTCCTGGTCGTCGCGATCTTCGCCTTTAATGCCAGTCCGTTCCCGTCGCCGCCCTGGAGAGGCTGGACACTGGAATGGTTCATCGGGAACGGTTCGGCTTTCGGCAAGCCCGGCGTCCTTGTCGATCCGATCTGGCTCGACAGTATCGGCAACAGCCTGAAGGTTGCGATCCCGGTGGCGCTTCTTGCCGTTCTCATCGGCACGGTCAATGCCTGGGTGCTGGAGCGGGCGGAATTTCCCGGCAAGTCCTTAGTCGCCATGATGATGCTCTGGCCCCTGGTCATCCCGGGCGTCATCCTCGGCATATCGATCCTTGCATTCTTCTCTCGGGTCGCGAACGGCTTGGAGGAGGCTCTTCAGACGGATCTCGATCCCCTTCGTCCGGGATTGCCGCTCGTCATTCTCGGCCAGTTGTCGTTCATCCTCACCATTGCGACGCTGATCATTGCGGCGCGCTTGCGCAAATTCGACCGTGCGCTCGAGGAGGCGGCCTTCGATCTCGGCGCGAGCCGGGCACATGTGCTGAGGACCGTCACGTTGCCCTTCCTACGGCCTGCGCTCATCGGGGCGGGGCTGGTCGCGCTGCTCATGTCGTTCGAGAACTTCAACACGACCCTGATGTTGGTCGGTTCCGAGCCGCCCCTGCCGATCACCATGTATGGCCAGATGCGCGAAGGCGCGACCCCGGCTATCAATGCCGTCAGCCTGCTGCTGATGCTGGGTGTCGGCGGAATTGCCAGTCTCTTCGCCCTGACGTCGAAGGCGCAAGCCTGAGCCGCAAAGCTTCGGAGCCGCCCCACGTCCGTGGAACGGCTCCGCTCTTGAGGATCTCATTTGCCGGTGAGGCGGCCGGCCCGTCTCACCATTCGCGTTTCTAGGCGCCCCAGGTGCGCTCCAGGACGTTGATCCAGTTCTCGTAGCAGAGCTTGCGCAGGGTGGCTTCGTCATAGCCGTGCCGACGCATGGCATCGACAAGCCGTGGCAGGCCGCGCGCATCGCCGATTTCCGCCGGAATGGTGGCGCCATCGAAGTCGGAGCCCAAGCCGACACCGTCGACGCCCACATGCTCGATGAGGTGGTCCATATGCTGGATCATTTCCTCAAGGGTCGTCTCGTCACTGCGCAGGCCGTCCGCGCGGATGAAGGAAGTCGCGAAGTTGACACCCACCATGCCGCGGCTCTCGCGAATGGCTGCGAGCTGCTTGTCGGTCAGGTTGCGCGAATGGGGGCAGATGGCGTGAGCGTTGGAATGCGTCGCCACGAGGGGAGCATCGGTCAGCTTCGCCACGTCCCAGAACCCCTTCTCGTTGAGGTGGGACAGATCGATCATGATCTTGAGGCGGTTGCACGCCTTGATCAATTCCTTGCCGAGGTCGGTCAGGCCGGGTCCCGTATCGGGGCTCGACGGATAGCGGAACGGCACGCCGTGCCCGAAGATGTTGGAGCGGCTCCAGACTGGCCCGATGGAACGCAGACCGCTGCCGTAGAGCACATCGAGCATGTACAGATCGGGATCGATCCCCTCTGCGCCCTCGATGTGCAGGATGGCTGCAAGGGCGCCCCTCTTCATGCACTCTCGAATGTCCGCGGCAGTGCGGCACACCTTGACCTCGCCCTTGGAGGCGCGCTCGATCCGAAGCAGCAGGGCGGCCATATGGACAGTGACCTGCTGGCTATGATCGAGACGCAGCGGCCCAGGGAGCGGTACGTCGTATTGCGGCTGGGACATCAGCGCGTCCACATCGACGCCGCCTCCCTCCGAGGGGACGTAGACCGCGAAGAAGCCGCCCGCAAAGCCACCTTCCTTCATGCGCGGCCAGTCCAGATGGCCGATATTGTCGCCTTCCAGAAAGGCACGCTCGGGCTGCATCTTGCCGCGCATCAGGCGCAAGAGAACGTCATTGTGGCCGTCGAAGACCGGCATCAGGGAAGATTGGGACATGGGCTCACGCAGGCTGGTGGAATGTGGAAGGACTAGGAGGCAACGGTTGTGGCTTTCACCGCATCCCGCGAGAAACCGCGGCTCGCCTCGATCAGTTCGCGCGTGTAGCTGCTCGAGGCCTGGCCGGAGCGGAGAGCCGCAGCGGTGGTTTCCTCGACGCCTTCGCCATGGCGCATGACGAGAAGCCGGTCGCACAGATGCGCAACGACGGCGAGATCGTGGCTGACGAGGATGTAGGTCAGGCCCATCTTGCGCCGCAACTCGTCGAGCAGGTTCAGGATTTCCGCCTGCACGGAAGCATCGAGCGCGGAGGTCGGCTCGTCGAGGAGCAGGACCTTCGGGCGCAGGATCAGCGCCCGCGCGATGGCGATGCGCTGGCGTTGGCCGCCGGAGAGCTGGTGCGGATAGCGGAACCGGAACGAGGGCCCGAGGCCGACTTCGCGCAGGGCCTGCAGAATGCGTGCCTCCGCATCCTTCTCGCCATGGATGGCGAGCGGCTCGGACAGGGTCCGATCAACCGTGTGGCGCGGGTGCAGCGAAGCATAGGGATCCTGAAAGACCATCTGCACGGTGCGGTAGAAGGCCTTGTCCCGGGGCGTTTTCACGGCCTGCCCGTCAACGAGCACGCGGCCCGCGGAAATCGGCGCGAGACCGCAGATGGCCCTCAGGACCGTCGACTTGCCCGAACCGGATTCCCCGACGAGCCCGTAAGAGGCGCCTGCTTCCACATGAAAGCTGACATCCTTCACAGCCTCGACGCGCAGACGGCCCGTTCCGTAGACGACTTTGAGGTTCTGAATATCGAGCATCGGATCTTTATAGGGCCCAGGCAGGGTCGCGGTTGAGGGTCGGGAGCGGGCGAACGTCGTCCGCAAGTGTCGGCAGGCAGCGCATGAGGCCCTGCGTGTAGGGGTGCTTGGCTTCGCGCAGGTGCTTCGCCTCAAGCTCCTCCACCACGCGCCCGGCATACATCACGAGAACGCGGTCGCAGAACGAGGAGACCAGCTTCAGGTCGTGGGAGATGAAGATGAGGCTCATGCCGCGCTCGGAGACGAGCTCGTCGAGGATCCGCAGAACCTCCATCGAGACCGTGACGTCAAGCGCAGAGGTCGGCTCGTCGGCGATCAGCAGGTCGGGCTCCGTCACGAGCATCATGGCGATCATGGCGCGCTGGCCCATGCCGCCTGAAACCTCATGCGGATAGAGGGAGAAGACACGCTCAGGATTGCGCATCTTCACGGCTTCCAGCATGGCGAGGGCCCGGTCGCGTGCCTCCCCGCGACCGGCAGATTTGGCATGGGCCTGATAGGCCTCGATGATCTGCTCGCCGATGGTCATGACAGGATTGAGCGAATATTTCGGGTCCTGCATCACCATGGAGATGCGACCCCCGCGCAGGTGCCGCAGAGTGCGCCTTGAGGCGGTCAGAAGGTCGATCCCGTCGAAGGTCAGGCGTTTTGCCGTGACCTCCCCGGGCGGCGGCGTCAGACCGAGAATGGCCCGTCCCGTCTGCGACTTTCCGGAGCCGGATTCGCCGACGATGCCGAGCCGCTCACGGCCAAGCTGGAAGGAAACGCCCCGCACCGCCTCGATGGTGCCGGTGCGCAGGTGAAAGCGGACACGCAGGTCCTCGACTTCGAGCAGCGGCTTCGTCATTTCGCGGCCTTCGGATCGAGCACGTCGCGCAGGCCGTCACCCAGCAGGTTGAAGCCCAGGCTGACGATGAAGATGGCAAGGCCCGGCATGGCGGCGACCCACCATTGGTCGATGAGGTAGTTGCGTCCCGTCGCGACCATCGCGCCCCATTCCGGCATGGGCGGCTGTGCGCCGAGGCCCAGGAAGCCGAGGCCGGCGGCGGTCAGGATGATGCCTGCCATGTCGAGGGTGACGCGAACGATGATGGACGAAATGCACAGCGGAATGATGTGGCCGAGAATGATCCGGGGCGTGGAGGCGCCCTGGAGCTTCACGGCCGCGATGAAGTCGCTGTTGCGGACCGTCAGCGTTTCTGCCCGGGCGATACGGGCATAAGGCGGCCAGGATGTGATCGAGATGGCGATGATCGCGTTCTCGATGCCCGGGCCGAGTGCTGCCACGAAGGCCAGGGCCAGGATGAGGCGAGGGAAGGCAAGGAAAATGTCGGTGATCCGCATCAGGACCGTATCGACCCATCCGCCGAGATACCCCGCGACGGTGCCGATGAGGACCCCGATCGGCGTTGCGATCACGGCAACCAGCATCACGACCCAAAGCGTGACGCGGGAGCCGTAGACGACCCGCGAGAAGATGTCGCGTCCCTGATCATCGGTGCCGAACCAGAACGTCTCGCTCGGCGGCAATAGGCGCTCCGTGCGCAGATTGCCTCCGGCAATCGGCGAGTAGGGCGCGATGAGCGGCGCAAAGATCGCGACAAGGATGAGCAGCAGGACGATGATAAGGCCCAGGACGGCGAGCGGATTTTTCGTGAACGCGCGCCAGCCGAGATAGCCGCGCCCGAGGCGGGCCTGCCAGCGGGAGGCGGGCTCGGACGAGAGCAGCCAGGCCTGAAGGCCGGAGGGTTGGGGAAGGGGAGGGGCGCCGGCCATCAGCGTGTCCTCGGATCGAGTAGGCGGTAAAGGAGGTCGGACACGAGGTTGAGCAGCACGAAGACGGTTCCGATCACGATGGTTCCGCCGAGCACGGCATTCATGTCCGCATTCTGAAGGGAGTTGGTGATGTATTGCCCAAGCCCCGGCCACGCGAAAACGGTTTCGGTCAGCACGGAGCCTTCCAGCAGGTTCGCGTACGAAAGAGCGATCACGGTGATCAGCGGAACGGCGGCGTTGCGCAGCGCGTGGCGCCAGATCACACGGAATTCCGAAAGGCCCTTCACGCGGGCGGCAATCACGTATTCCTGCGCCAGCTCGTTGAGCATGAAGGAGCGTGTCATGCGGCTGATATAGGCGAGCGAGAAATAGCCGAGGAGACAGGCCGGCAGGATGACGTGGGAAACCGCGTCCCAGAATGCATCCATCTGGCCCTGCATGAGGGTGTCGATGAGCACGATCCCGGTGACTGGCGTGTAAAGATACGAATAGGTGACGTCTATTCGTCCGGGCCCTGCGACCCAGCCGAGCTTCGCGTAGAAGAGGAGCAGGCCCATCAGGCCGAGCCAGAAGATCGGTACCGAATAACCGACGAGCCCCAAAAGGCGCACGATCTGGTCGATCCAGCTTCCGCGCCTTACGGCTGCAAGAACCCCGAGCGGAATGCCGATGATGGTGCCGATGATGGTGCCGAGGGTCGCAAGCTCCAGCGTTGCCGGAAAGACGTTGGCGATATCCGTCATCACCGGGTTCGTGGTGAGCACGGAATTGCCGAAATCTCCTGTGGCGGCCTTCTTCACGTAGATGACGAACTGCTCGATCAGCGGCTTGTCGAGGCCGAGCTCGTTGCGCACGCGCTCGTAGACCTGCGGCGGAGCGCGATCGCCCACGATGGCGATGACCGGGTCGATCGGCACGATGCGGCCGATGAAGAAGGTCACGGCGACGAGGCCCAGCAGCGTCGTTGCGAGAACGATGACGAACTGGGCGGCTCTCTTAAGGAAGGAGCGGAGGGCACTTGCGTGCTCTCCGCCCCGGCTCATGGCTGCAGAAACCATTGTCTATGTCAGTTCTTCTTGACCTTGGAGACGTCGTTGTCGCTGAAGGACGGGCCGAGGATGAAATCCTGCACGTTCTTACGCACGGCCGCGACTTCTGTCATCTGCAGGAAGATCACGAACGGGCCGTCGTCGAGAACCGACTTCTGGAGTTCCTTGTACATCTGCGCGCGCTTCTCGGAGTCGCGCTCCATGACGGCGGCACGGGTCTTGGCCGTCAGCGGGCCCGGATCCCACGCGTTACGCCATGCGAGCGGCTTCGCCTTCGCGTTGTCCGAATTGTCGTCGTTCGCCGCAAACGTATCGGCATTCGAGTTCGGGTCCTGATAGTCCGAGCCCCAGTTGCCGATATAGATGTCGTGCTGGCGGGCGCGGTACTTGGTGAGGGCCTGCTTCGAGTCCATGGGCAGGATCTCGAGTTTGATGCCGGCTTGCGCGAAGGTCGACTGCATGGCCTGGGCGATGCCCATGATCTCGGCCGTCGAGCGCGTATCCATGGTGACCGAGAAGCCGTCCTTCAGGCCCGCCTTGGCGAGAAGCTCCTTCGCCTTGGCCACGTCGAGCTTGTAGGGATTTGTGGTCGTGGCACCCAGGAAGCCCTTGGGCAGGAAGTTCTGGTGAACGACGCCCTTGTACTTCATGATCGTGTCACCGATGGCCGAGTAATCCACAAGGTACTTGAGGGCCTGGCGGACTTCGGGCTTCGAGAGGTTCGGGTTCTTCTGGTTCAGGCCCAGATAGTAGACCGTCCCCTTCGGGGCGCTCTGAATCTTGATGTCCGGATTCTTGGCGACGGCGTCGATCTCTTCCGGGTTCAGGCTCCGGGCAACGTCGATGTCACCCTTCTCGAGAAGCAGGCGCTGGCTCGCCGTTTCCTTGATGTGGCGGAAGATCACGCGGGCGAGCGGGGTCTTCTTATCATAGTTGGGATTGCGTTCCAGAACGAGGACTTCATTCGCCTTCCAGTCCCGCATGATGTACGGGCCCGAGCCTGCATAATGGGTCTTCAGCCAGTTATAGCCGTAATCGCCGTCCTTCTCGTTCTGCGTGAGGAGCTTCTTGTCGACGATGGAGGCCACGGAGTTTCCGAGGCAGTAGAGGACGAGGGTCGGGGCATAGGGCTTGTCGACCTCGATGGTCAGTTCGAGCGGCCCAGTCTGCTTGATCTTGTCCTTCATGTTGTCCTTGGTCAGACCGAACTGGCCGAGGATGAAGGCGGGCGACTTGTCGAGGGCGACCGCGCGCTGGAGCGAATAGACCACGTCTTCCGCGGTGATCGGGTTGCCGGAGGCGAACTTCTTGTTCGGGCGCAGCTTGAACGTATAGGTCTTGCCGTCGTCCGAGACGGTCCAGGACTCGGCGGCCTGGCCGGAGATTTTGGACACGTCGTTGATGTCGTACTGGATCAGGCGCTCATAGGTGTTGCCGATGATCTCGGACGCGCTGAATTCGAAGACTTCCGCCGGATCGAGCGAGATGATGTCGTCGCTCTGCCAGGCCTGGACCAGGGTGTCCGGCGGGGTCGCGGCCTGCACGGCCGAGAACGAGGTCGCCATGGCCGTAACCATGGCTGCCGATAGGAGGAGCTTGGGGAGGTGTTTCATTGGCCAATTCCCTTGCGGCGCTGCCTTGCGCCTGTTGTGCGCGATTAAGAATGCAGATCGGATGGACGCTGTCGAGTCTCGCGACTGGTTTTGAAGTGGTAAACGCTGCGCAACATGCGTAAAGGGCGGGCATTCTGTCAATGCGGCTTGGCCTTGAGAGGCAATTTGTGGCAAAGGCTTCAGACCGAAACGTCCGGGTGAAACATCGTGTCAGAAGAAGCCAATAAGTCGGGTGCCAACAGCATGTGGGGCGGGAGGTTCTCGTCCTCTCCCAGCGCACTCATGGAAGCCATCAATGCCTCCATCGGTTTCGACAAGCGATTGGCCTCCGAGGATATCCAAGGCTCGATTGCGCACAGCGCCATGCTGGCGAGCCAGGGCATCATCTCCGAAAGCGACCGGGACGCCATTCACCAGGGGCTCCAGCGCGTCCTGGGGGAGATCGAATCCGGCTCCTTCGCCTTCTCGACGGCCCTGGAAGACATTCACATGAATGTGGAAAGCCGGCTGCGCGATATCGTCGGCGATCCGGCGGCGCGGCTCCACACGGCCCGCAGCCGCAACGACCAGGTCGCGGTCGACATACGGCTCTGGGTCCGCAATGCGCATGACCGGGCCGAGGCGCAGCTGACCGATCTCATCCAGGCCCTCCTCGACAAGGCCGAGCCCCATGCGGCGACCGTGATGCCGGGCTTCACCCATCTCCAGGGCGCGCAGCCGGTCACGTTCGGCCATCATCTTATGGCCTATGTGGAGATGTTCGGCCGCGACCGCAGCCGGATCCGGGATTCGCGGCGCCGCCTCAACGAAAGCCCGCTTGGCGCGGGAGCGCTCGCCGGAACCTCCTTCCCGATCGACCGGCACATGACCGCGAAGGCCCTTGGCTTCGACGGCCCGACCCGTAACTCCCTCGATTCCGTCTCGGACCGGGACAGTCTCCTGGAATTCATGTCGGCCGCCGCGATCTGCGCCGTTCACCTGTCCCGGCTCGCCGAGGAGATCGTGATCTGGATGTCGGCGCCCTTCGGCTTCGTGCGCCTGCCGGACCGCTGGACGACCGGCTCCAGCATGATGCCCCAGAAGCGCAACCCCGACGCGGCCGAGCTGGTGCGCGGCAAGACCGGGCGCATCTTCGGCTCCCTCACGGCCCTGCTCACGGTCATGAAGGGGCTTCCGCTCGCCTATGCGAAGGACACTCAGGAGGACAAGGAGCCGCTTTTCGATGCGGCCGATACCCTCGAGCTCGTCCTCGCGGCCATGACCGGCATGATCCGAGACCTGGAGCCCGTGTCGGAGCGCATGGCCGCCCTGGCAGGAGCCGGTTATTCCACGGCGACGGACTTGGCCGACTGGCTCGTGCGCAGCCTGAACATCCCGTTCCGGGATGCCCACCACGTCACCGGCCGGATCGTCGCGGAAGCGGAAAAGCGCGGAAGCCTGCTCCAGGATCTGCCCCTCGACGTCATGCAGGCGGTCGAGCCGCGGATTCACGACGGCATCTATGATGTGCTCAGCGTAGAGAACTCCGTGCGCTCCAGGACCAGCTTCGGCGGAACCTCGCCGGTGCGCGTCTCCGAGCAGATCGCTTGGTGGCGGGAGCAGGTCTGAGTCGCTTAAAATCCTTCTCGAACAGCGAGTTAAGGATGAAGGCCGGCTTGCTCGGCCAAGGTCTTGATGCAGGCCGGAGCCGTCTCCATATTGAGGACGGCGCCCGGAACCGGGCGCCTGAGCGCCGCATCGGCGGGCTCAAACCCAACGAAGTGCCTCTTAACCTTGGGCTTCGAGAATGTCGCGTCAATCGCCCTTCGGGCATCCGTTTCTTCTAGGCTTCGACGAGATCGAGCAGGCGCTCGACCGGGTCGCGAAGGCCGCAGGCGACGGATATCCGCCCTATAATATCGAGCGTCTCGCCCGGACCGCACAGGATCCCGAGCGCCTCAGAATCACCCTTGCGGTCGCGGGCTTCACCCGGGACCAGCTCGAGGTGACCCTGGAGGAAAATCAGCTCGTGATCCGGGGGCGGCAGATCGACGACAAGGCAAGGCACTTCCTGCATCGCGGCATCGCCGCCCGGCAGTTCCAGCGCGCGTTCCTCCTGGCCGATGGCATGGAGGTGCTGGGGGCCGATTTGTCCAACGGGCTTCTGTCGATCGACCTCGCCCGGCCCGAGCCGGAGCGGATCATCCGCAAGATCGATATCGGCGCCCCCGGACGAGGCGTAACGGCATCCGCCAAGGAGAGTCCTGATGAACACTAATACCAAGCTCCAGAACGGCGAGTTTCTCGACAAGGCGGAGCTGGCCGCCCTTGGAGAAGGCCAGATGGCCTATGTGAAGCCGATCCTATCCGACGAGATCACCCGCCTGTTTCCACAGGCGCCCGAGATCCAGCCGGGACTGAAACTCTTTGCACTCCTGTCCGCCAGCGGCGAACCCATCGTGCTGACCGATACCCGGGATGCAGCGGTCGCCAATGCCTGGGCGCACGATCTCGAAACCGTGAGCCTGCACTAACCCATCGCCTCGACCGCCCGCACGAGGCGGTCGAGGTCTTCCGGCCTGGACAGGCGGTGGTCGCCATCCTTCACGAGTGTCAGGGACGTGCTGTCGCCGGGCAGATGCTCGACCAGCGTCAGGGCGTGACCCCATGGCACATCCGGGTCTTCCATTCCCTGTAGGATATGGACGGGGCAATCCGTCCGGATCGGCGTGCCGAGGATAAGATGTCGGCGCCCGTCTTCTATGAGCCGCTTCGTAATAGGGTAGGGGTCCGGCGAATAGGGCGAGGGCCTGTTGTAGACGCCCGTCTCGTCGATGGCGCGCTTGATGTCGTCGGGGAAACGATCCCACATGAGCCGCTCGGTGAAGTCGACCGCAGGAGCGATCAGGACCATGCCGCGTGGCGCCCGGTCGGGGCAGGTCTCAAGCAGGCGGCGGGCGACGAGGAGCGCAAGCCACCCGCCCATGGACGAACCGACCAGGATCGGTCGATCCTCCACATGGGACGCCAGCACCGCCAGGCTGTCCTCCAGCCATTGGGAAATGGTCCCTTCGGCGAAGTCGCCGCCCGACTCCCCATGGCCGCTGTAATCGAAGCGGATGAAGGCGC